>JAJYPE010000295.1 GCA_021795585.1 Actinomycetes bacterium
GGGCGTCTCTGATTCAGGCCGAGACCCCCAGTTGCCATCTCACACACCGCCCAGGAGCCCCAACCTCAACGCTTCGCCAAGAACGCCACGGCATTGGAGACAGGTCATTTGCTCCCGGAGGTCCGCAATCCCCGCCTCATTGCAATAGAACGAAGAACCAACCCTGTCCGCATCGACGACCAAATCACCTCTGAGGACACCGACGACTCCAAAGACGCGTTGGCTTTCGAAGGAGCTGTTGGTCTCCCAACCGACAGGGTTCACGCGCTCGAAGCCGTCGAACAGGCCGGGTTCACCAAGCCCGAGCTCCTTGCGAACAATGCGCTCGGCCTCGCCTCTGAGATCCTCGGGATTTCTGAGTCTGCCTCCGCAGAAGTCGAGCGTGCTCCGGCCAACTCCTGGCCTGAAACTCGGCGGAGGAAGCAAGAGCCGACTATCGGCGATGACGATCACTATCAGCGAATCAGGGTTCTCGACCCGCCAATAGTCGACCTGGTTCGCCTCTTCGTCGCTCCAGCGCTCGCCCACCAGGGCCATCCACTCGTTGCGCATTTCCACGATTCGTGATTGGAGCTTCCACGGACGGCCTCGGTTTGCCATTCTCGAGAATTTAGCCACTCGACCGCCTCGAAGGGCAAAAGGGCGGCTGTCCGCGCCATTAGCTTTTAGCGCGGGGCAGGCCTCGATCACGGATCCCCTGCGAGGCCAAGCACCGGAGCACGAGAAAGACGTTGTCGACTTCCACGCCAAAGCACGAGCGGAACCTGGCCCTGCTGGTCGCAGGCGCCCTCTTCATGGAATTCCTGGATGGCACCATCCTCACCACCTCCATTCCGGTCATCGCCAAGAGCCTGGGTGTGAACGCCGGGCGTGCCGGGATCGCCATCACTGCTTACATGCTGGTTCTGGCGATCCTGATACCGCTCTCGGGCTGGGTGGCCGAGCGGTCCGGTACCAGGCGAGTGTTCATGGTAGCGATCGCCGTCTTTACCCTCGGATCTCTCGCCTGCGCGCTCAGTGGGACCCTGTCCGAGCTGACGATTGCACGCGTTGCGCAAGGGGTCGGCGGGGCAATGATGGTTCCGGTCGGCCGCTTGGCAGTCCTCAACGTCACGCCCAAGGAGCGCCTAGTCACGGCTATCGCGTACCTGACCTGGCCTGCGCTGACAGCTCCGGTTATTGCGCCGCTGTTGGGAGGGATCATCACCACATACACCTCTTGGCACTGGATCTTCATCATCAACCTTCCACTGGGCGTCATCGCACTGCTCGCCGCCTGGTTCCTGGTTCCCGCGACCGACGCCCGTGGTAGCAAGCGGCTCGATTGGGCAGGCTTTACCTTGGTCGGCGTCGGCCTCGGACTGCTGGCCTACGCCGCCTCCGAAGCAGCGGGCGCCCAACCCGATTGGACGGCCATCGCCGCTCAGGCGCTGGTGGGTGCCGCATTCACAGCGGGTGCGGTCGTACACTTGCGCAGGTCGGCCAACCCCCTCCTGGAGTTTTCGCCGCTGGCAACAGAGTCGTTCCGAATATCGCACACGGCCGGTAGCGTCTTCCGGCTCACGGTGAGCGCAGTCCCTTTCCTGCTGCCCCTGATGTTTGAGCTGGCGTTTCGCTGGTCCCCGATCATGGCCGGCGGCTTCGTCCTGCTTCTCTACCTTGGCAATGTGGGCATAAAGCCCATGACAACGAAAATGCTGCGCTGGTTCGGATTCCGCCCGGTCATGCTCGTGGCAACGGCGGGTGTCGCGGCTTCCATGGCACTGTCAGCGGCGTTGACCCCGCAAACTCCACTCATGCTCGTTGGAATCCTGATGGTCTTTTCGGGCGCGGCCCGCTCCGTAGGGTTCACCGCCTACAACACGGTGGCATTTGCCGATATAAGTCAGGCGGGCATGAACCGCGCGAACACGCTGGCTTCCACCTTGCAACAACTTGCCGCCGGCTTCGGGATTGCCTTGGGGGCCGTTCTCCTCCAGGCCGCCCATGGGTTCGGCGTCCTTGAGTCGGCTCTTGGGGCCGCCCCGGGCAACGTCGACCCGTATCGCTTCAGTTTCCTGGCACTGGCCGTCCTTGCAGGCTTGGCAGCGCTCAGCGCCGCTCGCTCATCGTCGCAACTCGGAGTAGCCGTTCGCCCTCAGCGCCTGTAGCGGCCATCGAGCCGTTTATCGGCTAACGTTCGCGCCGTGATAGAGCTGCGGGGGGCCACCGGGTTGGCCGGGCTCTTGGACCTAGCGCCCGCAACGGCGTTGGCGGCTGCACCAAAGGTTCAGCTCCTGCCACGCAGAAGCGGGTGCCGGAGGCTAGGACGGCCCAGGAGCGGTCGGTACTTGTCAGCCGACCGCGCTACTCATCCCGCTGGATAAGTGAGTCAAGGCATCGTGGGGCAGTGGGCCTCTCTTGCGGATGGGGGATGCGCTCCCGAGGGGTTCATTGGTTGGCGTCGCGTAACTCTCTGCTGAGGATCTTTCCGGTCACGGTCTTGGGAAGATCCTCGAGGAACTCGATTGATCGAGGGTATTTATAGGCCGCCATGGTCGCCTTGCAGAACTCGATGAGTTCTGCTTCGCTGGCGCTGGCACCTGGCTTGAGTGAGACAAATGCCTTGACGGTCTCACCTCGGTACTCGTCCGGGATGCCGATTACCGCCACTTCGCGTACCGCAGGGTGGCCGTAGAGCACGTCTTCGACCTCGCGTGGCCACACTTTGTAGCCGGCCGCATTGATCATGTCTTTT
>JAJYPE010000296.1 GCA_021795585.1 Actinomycetes bacterium
GCGCAAGGCGGCCGAGAGGCCGAACCTCTACGACGCCGCACACCTTCCCGACACTTGGGAAGCTATGACGACTGAACTCAAGCCACCGTTGTCCCACGAGGACGCCTACATCGAGGCTTACCGTTGCCTGCTATGCGGCGGGCCACACAATCCCGCACCCTGCACGGTAGCATGCCCGGCAGACGTCGACGTGGCAGGCTTCATCGGAGCCATCATCGACGGTGACGCGGTCACATCGGCCGGGATAATCGCCTCCACCAATCCGCTGGGCGGATCCTGCGCAAGGGTATGCCCCACCGAAGAGCTGTGCGAAGGCGCCTGCGTACTGAACCTGCAGGGCCAGCGGCCGGTCGACATCGCCCGCCTGCAGCGGTACTCCATGGACCAGGCCGAGAAGGTCGGAGACCTGCTCGTGCCGGACAAGGCGCCCGAAACGGGCGCCAAGGTCGCCGTGGTCGGGGCGGGACCGGCCGGATTGGCGGCAGCCAGCCGCCTGGCCGAGCTCGGCCACCAGGTGGAGGTCTTCGACTCCTTCTCCAACACCGGCGGGCTCGTCCGGGGGGCCATTGCCCCCTACCGGCAGGTGTTCGACCCACTGCCCACCGAGACCTCCCGCTTGCTCGAGCTGGGCGTGAGCTTCCACATGGGAGCCGAGCTCAGCCCGGAGCGTGTGGCGGCACTGGGCGGCGAATACGACGCGGTGGTGCTGGCCATCGGAATGGGCGAGGACTCGACTACTGGAACCCCTGGAAGCGGGCTCCCCGGCGTCTGGAATTCGCTGCCCTTTATCGCCGCAATCAAGAGCGGCAACTTCCCGGAGATCAGCGACCACGTGGTGGTGGTCGGAGGTGGCAACACGGCAATGGACGTCGCGCGCGAGGCGGTACGGCTGGGAGCCTCCAAGGTGACCGTGGTCTACAGGCGCACGCGCGATGAGATGCCTGCCTTCTGGGTCGAGTACGACGAGGCCCTAGAGGAAGGCGTTCAGTTCGCCTGGCTCACCAACCCCATCCGCTACGAGGGCCAAGGGCACCTGGAACGCGTGGTCTGCCAACGGATGGAGCTCTCCGAGCCTGACGAAAGCGGCAGGCGCCGCCCCGTCCCCATCCCCGGCGAGGAGCTGGTGATCGAATCCGGCACTGTGGTCGAAGCCATCGGGCAGCGCCCGCGCGCCGGCCTCCTGGCGGGCGTCGAGGGCGCCCGATTCGAAGGTGGACGCCTGGTGATAGACCCCTACAGCGGCCGGATCGGCGAGAGCGCCTACTTCGGCGCCGGAGACGCCGCCAATGGCGGAGCGACGGTGGTCGAGGCGGTTCGACTGGGCAAGATCGCCGCCGAAGGGGCCCACGAGCAAATCATGGAGAGGAGCCGGCGATGAGCACGCTGGTGGTTAAAGCCGGCGAGCCGGCTCCGGCGCGCCTGGCTCCAGGGGAAGTGATCCGTTACGAGCAGTTGGACGCCAGCCTCACAGTGCGCCGAGCGTACTGCAAGGGGTGCCTGCTCTGCATCGACTCATGCCCGAGCAAGATCTTGAAGCTGGACGCGGATGATCTCATCTACGTGACCGACATAGACGCGTGCATCTTCTGCGGGGCCTGCGCCGGCCGCTGCCCCGATTTCGTCTTCGTGCTGGACGCCGGCACGCGCAACAAGGAGGTGCCAGATGGCCATGGCCACTGAGGCATCGGCCAACGGCAAGGACACACGGCGCCTGGTAATGGGCAACGAGGCGGTAGCTCTGGGGGCAATCGCCGCCGGGTGCGACTTCTACGCCGGCTACCCCATCACCCCCGCCACCGAGATCCTCGAGGAGATGGCGCGCGCGCTGCCCCGGAGGGGCGGCGTCTTCCTGCAGATGGAGGATGAGCTAGCCGCCATGGCCGCGATCATCGGCGCCGCCTGGGGCGGGGCCACGGCGATGACCGCCACCTCCGGCCCTGGCTTCTCGCTGATGCAGGAGAACCTCGGCTACGCCTCGATTACCCAGACCCCTTGCGTCATCGTCGACTCCCAAAGAGGCGGCCCCTCCACCGGGCTGCCCACTCTCCCCTCCCAAGGGGACGCCATGCAGGCGCGCTTCGGGACCCATGGCGACCGGCCCGCACTCGTCATAACCGCGTCATCCGTGAAGGGCTGCTACGACGCCACCGTGCTCGCCTTCAAACTGGCCAAGCGCCACCGCATGCCGGTTGTGCTCCTCTTCGACGCCGTGGTCTCCCATATGCGCGAGCCGGTGGAACTTCCACCGCCCCCGCCTCCACCCAAGCGAAGCTTCCCCAAGCTGAAGGAGGGTGATGCGCGCTTTGGCGAGGCTCCCTTCGTGCCTTTCGGGTACGGCCCCATCACCGTTGTGACCGGCCTCTCCCACGGGGGCGACGGGCTGGCCGAGACCAGGCGCGGAGTACAGACCGAGGCGATGATCATCAACTCCATCACCAAGCTGGAAGAGGACCCCGAGATCCAAGCGGAATGGACCAGTGAGTACCGGCTGGACGACGCCGAGGTGGCCATCGTCACCTACGGGATCACTGCCAGGGCCGCTCGCGAGGCTGTGGACCAGCTTCGCGGCAAAGGGGTGGCGGCAGGTCTGCTGGACCTGCGGATCCTCTGGCCCTTTGCCGAGAACCGGCTTCGCGAGGTCGCCTCGCATGCCAGGACGATCATCGTCCCGGAGCTGAACCTGGGGCAGATGGTGATGCCGGTGCGCGCCGCCGTGGATGGCGCAGCCAAGGTC
>JAJYPE010000297.1 GCA_021795585.1 Actinomycetes bacterium
GGCTCCCGGGCAGCGAATGCCGGCGCAGGCTCCGATGGTGTGCGCACCAAAGAGGAGATAGAGTCCCTCAGCGACGATGAGTACGAGGCTCTCACCGAGGAGGAGTTCCTGGCGACGCAGCGAGTCTTGCTCGAGGCTGAGCGCCAGGTGTACACCTCGCAGGCCGAGATGTTCAAGGAGGAGGCCGCCACGCTGGCTCGTGAGTCCGAGCCCGGCGACGTCCAGTTCGACGAGGAGTCGGGCGAGGGTGGCAACTCGACCATCGAGCGGGAGCGCGACCTGGCTCTTCTTGCTTCGCACCTGGCTACGGTCGCCGAGATCGACTCCGCCCTGGACAAGATCGCGGCAGGCACCTACGGCGTCTGTGAGAACTGCAAGGGCGAGATTCCCCGCATCCGCCTGCGGGCGCTTCCCTATGCCCGCCTTTGCGTGAAATGCAAGAGCGGGGGCCTTACGCGCCGCTAGGCGTGCGAGGGCGTCTGGTGGGCAAACTGGCTTTGAGCGAAGGGGCCGGCATCTCGGCCCGCAAGCCCTGGGTCCGGCATCTGGTCGGCCTGTTGATTGCGGCGCTGTGGGTGGCTGCCGATCAGGCAACCAAGACGTGGGCGGAGAATACGCTTGCCGGGCACCCGGACTTCCTCTTCGGGCACTTCGGCTTCGAGCTTATCTACAACTCGGGCATCGCTTTTGGCATCGCCTCGGGAGCCCCCGGCATCATCACCGTCTTCGGTATCGTTGTCTCGGCCGTCCTGGTGGTCGTCCTCTTCCGGACGCGCCGCCCCTTGACCACTGTTGCCGCCGCGCTGGTCCTCGGAGGTGCGCTCGGCAATGTCGTAGATCGAATCTTCAGGCACAACGGGGGAGCGGTGATCGACTTCCTCCACTCCGGATTCTGGCCTACCTTTAACCTGGCCGACGCGGGCGTGGTGATAGGCCTGGTGCTGGCAATTATCGCTACCCCGAAATCCGAGGGCGCACGCTGAGCCCAGCGCAGCCCGAGCGCCATAGGCTCGTTGCGATGACCCGAAGCGAATCCACCGAGCCAGCGATCGAGTACCTAGCGGTGGAGATACCCGGGTCCTTGTCGGGCACGCGTTTGGATCGGGCCCTCTCGATGCTCACCGGGTGCTCACGAGCCAGAGCCGCTGCTGAAATCGCCGCAGGAGCAATTCGCATGGGTGAGCGCCCTCTGACCTCGAAGTCCCTGGTGCTCCGTGGGGGCGAAGTGCTGGAGGTGCCCGAGAGCCTTCTCGATGAAGCCGCTCCACAGGCCGTGGAGGCGGACCCGGGTGTGGAAGTGCGGATCGTGCACGCGGATGAGTCCGTGATCGTGGTCGACAAGTTTGCCGGACAGGTGGTCCACCCGGGAGTCGGCAATGCGGCCGGGACCTTGGTCTCGGGCGTAATCGCCCGCTATCCCGAAGTCGCCACGGTAGGCAATCCCCAGCGTCCCGGGGTCGTCCACAGGCTGGACAGGCCCACATCCGGGCTGCTGGTCGTGGCGAGGACCGAGCAGGCCTACCAGTCGTTGTCCTCGCAGATGCGTGAGCACACGGCGCGCCGAACCTACCTGGCCTTGGTGGAGGGCAGGATCGAGCCCGCCCGTGCCGATCTGGAAGGCGCCATCGCCAAGTCCTGGAAAGGCTTCGGCGCAATGGAGCTCTCGGCCCAGGGGCGCTACGCCCGCACCGCATATCGCCGCCTGGCCGTCTTGAGGCTCGATGGCCAGGACGTCAGCCTGGTCGAAGTTGAGCTGGAGACGGGCCGTACCCATCAGATTCGCATCCATCTAAGTGCACACGGCTTTCCGGTGTACGGGGATCGCCTCTATGGCGCGGCCGGTGAATTCGGAGATCGGATCTTTCTCCATGCTTGGCGGCTTGCGTTCGTGCATCCTGGCACCGGCGAGGAAGTGGCGTTCACCGCGCCGCTTCCAGCGGACCTCGATGAGTGCTTGCATAGGGCTGAGCTGGTCGAGGGATCCACCGAGATCATTTACAGCTGAAGCCGTTGCGTCCCAATGACTGGACCCCTCGCGGGCCCGCTGGTCAGGAGGACAAAGGCTAAGCGTGAGAGAGAAACGCGCCAAGATAGAAGGCGAGTGTCTCCTGGCCGGCAGGGCCCATATTGCGCGGGATTCGCACCCGTGAGCTCCGGCCCTCGACTCCGATTTCCAGTATCGAGGTCCCTCGCCAGAAGCGTACAATCCGGGCCCGCACCTGCCCTTCGGAACTCTCCAACACGGCTGAACCGGACGACAGGAGTTCGCTGGCCGCGCGCTTCACGGTCTCGCTGTTTATCAGGCCCCGCAAGTCCGCCTCTTCAGGGGGCCTGTGGCCGTTCCGGCCCCTAAGCGCCCGGATCTCTTCGTCAGTTGCCTGCCGGCTCCCACCCGGCACGCCAGGCCCGAAGACCGCGGCCTCATGGAAAACGGGACCTCGCCGGGCCGGGAAGCCATCTGCCAAGTAGACCCCGGCAGGATCAAGGAGTTGCATGCAAAGTCGAGGTAGACGCACCATGGCAAATCTACCCCCCATGCACGCGGGTGTTTGGTCGGCCTGCGGCCCGATTTGCGGGGGATGCTGGGCGTCGCTGCCGATTGCGTCCCATGAAGTGGTGGGGATTCGCTATGGATATCCCTCGGTGATGCCGGCTCCAGCTCACCAGTAGCCGGCATGGTTTCAATTATCGCAGGGATTCACGACGACGTCTGCAACGACGCG
>JAJYPE010000043.1 GCA_021795585.1 Actinomycetes bacterium
GGTTCTCATCGACTACCTGCGCGCCAACGCCGGCACGGACACCGTGATCGTGGCTCCGGATGCGGGCCGCGTGAAGGTGGCCTCGCGCTTCTCGCTCTACCTGGACATGGAGCTGGCCTTCGTGCACAAGCGCCGCCCGCGCGGCAAGGCCAACGTGGTCGAGGCCCTCGACGTGGTCGGTGACGTGGAAGGCAAGCGCTGCGTCATCATCGACGACATGATCGACACCGCGGGCACCATCACCGCGGCGGCCGAGCTGCTCATGAAGCACGGCGCAGCGGATGTTTGGGCGATGGCCACCCACGGAATTCTGTCCGACCCGGCCAGCAAGCGGCTGATGGACTCTCCCATCTCGAGAGTGGTGATCACCAATACGCTCCCGCTCGCACCCGAGCGGCGCATTCCCAAGCTGGAGGTGCTCTCGATCGCCAAGGTGATTGCCCAGGCGATCGGTGCCGTCTTCGAGGACACATCGGTTTCCGATATCTTCGGCGGCGAGAACCTCTCCTAAGGGGCGCCAGCTCGGCGCAGGTCGCGCCGGAGGTTTCCACTAGGATTCTTTGGGCCGTATTGGAGCCCGATTCGGGCTTCTCCGTGTTTTTTTGCGAGGTTTCCAAGGTGTCCGAAGTAGTCATGCAGGCCGTAAGCGGCCGTGAGCTGGGTAGCCGGGCTTCGCGGCGCCTGCGTGCCGAGGGCTTCGTCCCGGTAACTCTCTATGGTGGCGGCAAGCCGGAGGCGGCCGCAGTCGGCGCGCACGAGCTGGGGACCCTGGTGGCGCACCGTCGCGTCGTCGGCTCCATTCTGGAGATCGAACTGGACGGCAAGCGCCACACCACCCTGGTCAAGGAGATTCAGCGCCATCCCGTCAAGCGTTCCCTCCTGCACGTCGATCTCCAGTTGTTGAGCGCCAAGCAGTCCGTCACGGTGGCCGTCCGGCTGGTGGCCGGTGAGGGCCTGGAGCTGGCGCGCGACACCATCGAGGTGACCGGATCGGTTTCAGCGGTTCCCACCTCCATCGACGTGGATCCGGCCGCAATGGTGGACGGCGCGGTCACCGCAGGCTCACTCAAGCTTCCGAAGGGCATCGAGCTCGCGTCGGATCCGGAGGTCGTGGTGGCCACCGAGTTCGTCGGGCAAGAGGGAGAGTGAGCGGGCGGAAGTGAAATCCGTCAAGATCGTTCTCGGCCTTGGCAACCCCGGTGCCGAGTATGCGACCTCCCGTCACAATTTCGGCGCGCAAGCCCTGAAGCTCGCCTGCAAGAGGCGGAGCCTCCGGCTGGTCCCCTCGCTCTCCAGCCGCTCGCTGCTCGCAGAGGAGCGCCAGGGTCTGGAAGTGGTCGCCTTCGCGTTTCCCCAGACCTTCATGAACGACTCCGGAGCCTCGCTCCGCGGGCTACTCCGGCGCTATCACATCTCCTCTCCCGCCGATCTGATCGTTATCCATGACGATCTGGACCTGGCTCCCGGTGTGGTGCGGATCAAGGCCGGTGGCGGAGTGGCGGGCCATAACGGCCTCAAGTCCATCGTGGTCCACTTCGGCTCCTCTTCCTTCACCCGCGTGCGCATCGGCATTGGCCGTCCCACCGGCAGTCAGACCGTCACCGACTACGTTCTCGCCCGCCTCTCCCAGGGGCAGCTGGAGGGCTTCGGACCCGAGTTGGAATCCGCCGCGGATGCGCTGGATCTCATTCTGGCCAAGGGTGTGGAGGCGGCGATGAACGAGTTCAACGGACGTTAGGCCCGCATTGAGCATCATCGGTTACCTCGTCGGCCGCATGGCCGACGCGCATGCCTTTTCAGCGGCGGAGCGGCCGGGTGCCTCATTCGTCGCGGGAGAGGCGGCATTCACCCCCACGTTGGCCGCCCTCGCCTCTGAGCTGGGGCCGGAGGGCCGCCTGGCGGTGGTGGTCCCCACCGAAAGTGATGCCTCGCTTCTGGCCGCAGCGCTCGCTGCTTTTTCCCCGGTCGCCTCAGCCGGGCTGGTGCCGGCCTGGGACACCTTCGCCCTGGAGCGCGTCTCGCCCCGGGCGGAGTCCATGGGCGCCCGCCTTCGTCAATTGCGGGCCCTGCGCCTTCGCGAGGACGGAGGCGCCCGCATCCTGGTCTTCTCGGCCCGCTCGGCCGCGCAGCGAATTTCGCTTGCCATGCTCGACTACGAGCCCCTCGTGCTTGCCCCCGGGCTGCGCGTCGACCTCGAAGAGGCGGCACGTCGCTTGGCCGGGATGGGCTATCGCCGCGAATACCAGGTGGAGTCGATTGGCGAGTTCTCCATTCGGGGTTCCATCCTGGACGTCTTCCCTGCGGACGCCTCAGGGCCGGTGCGAGCCGACCTCTTCGGGGACGAGATCGACCGTCTTGTCGAGTTCACCTTGTCCGATCAGCGCTCGGGAGCGGCATCGGACCGCGTCGAGGTGCATCCGGCCCGTGAGTTCCGGCCCTTGGCCCCGCACCGCGCCGAGGCGGTCGCCCTGGCGGATCGATACCCCGCGTTGGCCCCGGTCTTCGAGCGCATCGCCGACGGGGAACTCTTCGACGGGATGGAGTCCTTCGCCGCCTTCTTTTCCGACTTTGCCTCGGGCCCTCTATCCTTGCTCGCCCCCGGCGACCGGCTGGTCGTAAGCGAGGCGGCCCGGGTGTCCGAGCGAATCTCGTCTCTGGTGGAGGAGGAGCGGGACCTTCTCAAGGCGATCGCGCCAACCTGGCAGCTGGAGGAGGAGGGGCTGGGCGACCTCAGCCTCTACAGCGACGCCGGCGCACTCCTAGAGGGTTCGTCGGTCCCGGTTTCCTTTCGTTCCGCGGTCGCCTCCGCCGGTGGCGGCGAGGCGGTCGCCGTGGAGCGTGCCGAGCTGGCGGATCGCCGCGACGAGTCAATTGTCGCCGCGCTTAGGAGGGATTCCGCTGCCGGGATGCTGACGGTAGTGAGCGCCGACACTGTCTCGATGGCTAACCGGATCATCGCCTCGCTGCGCGAGGCGGGGGTGACGGCCAGGCCGGTGCAGGACGAGGACCAACTGAGATCGCTTGCCAAGACCCCAGCGCGATCGCGGCCGATTGCCTGTGTCATCACTCCGGTGGAGGCCGGCTTCCGCTCCGAGCGGGCCTCACTGAGTGTCTATGCACCCTTCGACCTGACCGGGCGCAGGCCCAAGCGAACGACGGCCCGCCAGTCCTCACGCGCCACTTCCGCCCTCTTCGAGAGCCTCGAGCCGGGCGCCTACGTGGTGCACGACTTCCACGGTGTGGGCATATATCTGGGGATGGTCCGCCGCGAGGTGGACGGGGTGGAGCGCGACTACCTGGAGATCGAGTACCGCGACAAGGCCCGGCTCTTCCTGCCCACCGACCAGATGTCGGTCATTACCCCATATACCGGCGGGGAAAAGCCGGCTCTCTCACGGATGGGAGGGCAGGAGTGGCACCGGACCAAGGCCAAGGTGCGCAAGACGGTGGAGCGCATCGCACAGGAGCTGGTGCTTCTCTATCAGAAGCGGATGCACGCCGAGGGCTTCGCCTTTTCTGCTGACAATCCCTGGCAGGCCGAGATGGAAGACCTCTTCCCCTACACCCTCACCCGCGACCAGTCCGCTGCGGTCGAAGCGGTTAAGTCCGACATGGAGGCCGCCCGCCCGATGGACCGCCTGCTCTGCGGCGACGTTGGCTTCGGGAAGACCGAGGTGGCCCTGCGCGCCTCCTTCAAGGCGGTGCAGTCCGGAAAGCAGGTGGCGGTTCTGGTTCCGACCACGCTGCTGGCGCACCAGCACCACCAGACTTTCTCCGAGCGCTTCGAGCCCTTCGGGGTTCGGGTAGAGGTGGTATCTCGCTTCTCGGGGCCGGGGGAGACCCGTGAGGTGCTGGCTGGCTTGGCCGCCGGCACGGTTGACGTGGTCATAGGCACCCACCGCCTCCTCTCCAAGGACGTGCGCTTCTCGGAGCTCGGGCTTCTCATCGTGGACGAGGAGCAGCGCTTCGGGGTCAACCACAAGGAGGCGATCAAGAAGATGTCCGTGGGGGTGGACGTGCTCACCATGAGCGCCACCCCGATCCCGCGAACCTTGGAGATGTCCCTCACCGGGCTCCGTGACCTTTCACTCCTCACCACTCCACCCGGATCGCGCCAGCCCATCCTCACCTACGTCGGCAACTACGACGAGGCGACGGTCGAGGAGGCGATCCGCCGGGAGCTGCTGAGGGAGGGCCAGGTCTTCTTCGTCCACAACCGTGTGATGGACATCGACACGGTTGCGTCTCGCCTGCGCCAACTGGTGCCCGAGGCCCGTATCGCGGTGGCGCACGGGCAGATGGAGGGGGTGGAGTTGGAGCGGGTGGTGGACGCCTTCTGGCAAGGGGAGACCGACGTACTGGTCTGCACCACCATCATCGAGTCCGGCATAGACATGCCCGCCGTCAACACCTTGGTGGTGGACCGGGCCGAGTGGATGGGCCTATCCCAGCTCCATCAGCTGCGCGGTCGCGTCGGCCGCGGTGGAATCAAGGCCTACGCCTACCTGCTGCATGCTCCGGACACAAAGCTCACCGACGAGGCCTACGAGCGGCTGAAGACCATAGGTGAGGCAGTCGAGCTGGGCGCGGGCTTCAGGATCGCCATGCGCGACCTGGAGATCCGTGGAGCAGGCAACCTGCTCGGACGCAATCAGTCGGGACACATCGCGGCGGTGGGGTATGACACCTACGTGAAGATGGTCAAAGACGCCATTGCCTACTTGAACGGCGAGGAAACGGTCGTCAGGCCCGAGGTGCGGGTGGACGTGGCGGTGACCGCGGCCATCCCGAGTTCCTATGTTTCCAAGGACGATCTTCGGCTGCAGGCCTACAAGGAGCTCGCTGACTGCTTCGACGACGAGGCCGTGGCGGAGCTGGCAAAGGGTTGGGAGGACCGCTTCGGCCGCATCCCGGCCGAGACGCTGGCTCTGATAGACGTAACCCGCATCCGTAACCGGGCGGTCCAGGCGGGCGCCGGCGAGGTGCGCGCCGAGCGCATCGGCAGCGCGCTGGGCAGGCGGCTGCGCCTTCGGGTGGTGGGTGCCTCCGTGCCGCAGAGCGCACTGGTCAACTTCCAGCGGCGCTTCACCAAGGCGGGGTACCACGAGCACTCCCGGACCCTCACGCTCGAAGTGGCGGGGGACGAGTCCCCGACCAGGCTGGCGTTGGAGGTGCTGGACCTGGTGCTGGCCCGTCAGAACCCCAATGCAGCACAGCACAGCTAGATTCTTTGTTGTTGTGCGCAGCGCTCGAGGACGGGAGGAAGATGGCGCAACCTGGAGCCGGTCTCACGCCGTTCGCTAAGAGCCTGTCGGCGTTCCTCGTGGAGGCGGGCTGGGAGGAGGACACCAAGGAAGACCTCACCACCTTCCTCGGCGGCACCACCACGGACAATCTCGAGCTGGGCTACATGTGCAATCTTGCCCCCGACTCCGACCAGGTGGCCGTCTCGGTGGTCTTCGAGCATCCCGTGGGGTCCGAACTGCACTTGAAGCTGCTCATGCTCATGAACGAGATGAACAAGGGCGCCCTGCCCGGTGCCGTCTCCTACCACTTCGACGACAAGCTGGTCGAGGTCTGTTCCAGCCTGCTCGTGGGCGGCCTCGATGAACTCGAGCCCGAATGGGTGGAGGAGATCGCGGTCGACTCCTTCCTGCAGGTGCACGAGTTGCTCATCGGAGTCGCACTGGCTGCGCATATGGCCATCTCCGAGCTGGCGGGAGGCGCCAGCGTGGAGGACGCATTCTCCAAGTTCACCGGTGCTGTCGACACGTTCATCGCTGCTCTGGAAATCGATCTGGAGAACGACTGAACTTCGCCCTTTTCCCGGGCGGAGCCTGATCCGGAAGGAAGAAGATGCCCATGCGGTTTCGCCGCAAGTATGGAATTGTGCTGCCTGCCACCCTGGTGGCGGGCCTGGTCGCCTCGGGCTGTACCGCCACCACCCCCTATGCCGCCAAGGTCGGCTCCCAGGTGATCAGCGTTTCCGCGCTGAACAAGGAGGCCTCCGATCTGGCCTCGAACACCGCTTTCGTCTCCACCATCTCTTCCTCGGTCAAGGTGAAGGGGAGCGGGAGCAATACTTACACGACCAGCTTCATGGACAGGGTGCTCGGCCGACGCATTGCCTTGGTGTTGATCGACCAGGCGGTGCACAAGCTGCGAATCGGCATCTCCACCTCTTCGCCGATCGCGGTGCTGACCGCGGAGCAGTCCTACGGCGGTCCCAAGTCGTTCGCGGCCTTCCCCAAGAGCTACCAGGCGCAGCTGATCGCCGACACCGCCAACATCACCGCGCTCGAGGCATACCTGACCAAGACGAACCTCTCGACCTCGTCGCTGCAGAGCTATTACAACAGCCACCAGGTCCAGTTCACCGAGATCTGTTCGTACCACATCCTCTCCACGACGCAGGCGGCCTCGCAGAAGATCTACACCCAGCTTCAGGCGGGCGCCAACTACGCCCAGCTTGCCAAAGCCCAGTCGGTTGACTCGGCCTCGGCGCAGGCGGGCGGCTACCTGGGCTGCGGAACCTACGCGCAGTACCAGAGCGCCTTCGGGAATGCCTTTGCCACGACGGTCGCCACGGCCGCGCTGAACAAGCCACAGCCGCCGGTGGCCGAGAAGAGCGGCTTTGGGGTGGCAATGGTCGCCTCACGCACGCTGATCCCCTTCCAGCAGGCGATCCCCACGGTGGTGGCGAACCTCTTCGGATCCAAGGGCACCACAGCGGTCGGCTCGTTCGTCTCCGGACTGGCCAAGGCGGCTCACATAAAGGTCAACCCCACCTACGGCAGCTATCAGGTCTCAGGCACCACCGCCCAGGTGGTCCCGCCCAAGACCCCCGCCGCGTAGGAGCAGCCGATGAGCCCCTCGGCCTCCCCTGAGTCCCGCCTGGTGGCGGTCGGTCTCGGTCCCGGTGGCGAGGGGCTGATTAATCTTGCTACCCTCGCGGCGCTCGAAGCCGCGGAGCTGGTGGTCCTCAGGACGGCGGTGCATCCCGGCGTGGCCGGCCTGCTGGCCCGGCCCGAGCTGCGGGGAAAGCCCGTCTACTCCTGCGACCCGCTCTATGAGAGCATGTCCGGCTTCGAGGCGGTATACGATTCCATCGCCGAGCGCCTGGCGTCGCTGGCCGGACGAGGCGGGCTCACCGCGGCCGAGGCTCTTGCCGGCCTGAGGTTGCTTGCCGGCGCGCAGTCCTTGCCGCCCTCGCCCGCCAGAGTCGCCTATGCCACCCCGGGCTCGCCGCTGGTCGCAGAGCGAAGCGTGGAGCTTCTGCGCGCGCGCATGGGCCAAGAGCTGGAAACGGTCCCGGGCCTGTCCTTCCTCGACCTGGCTGCGGCGCGTGCCGGGTTCGACCCCTTTGTCTCCTCGCTAACCCTGGTGGATGCGGAGGAGCTCCTGGCTCGCCCGGGACGTTACGAGGGCGACCTCCTGATCGCCCAGGTTTGGAGTGCGGAGCTTGCCGCCGAGCTGGTGGGCCTGTTGTCGCCCGGGAGTGGCGCCCGCAGGGTGCTCCTCCTCTCACACCTGGGGCTCGACGAGGAGCGCGTCGCCGAGGTCGGCGAGCGCAGCGTGAACGAGGAAAGCTTCGACCACCTCACCAGCCTCTACGTGCAGGGCTTCTCCGCCTCGGCTGCCCACTCCTTTGCCGAGCTGGCCGAGGTGGTGGCAAAGCTGCGCATCGAGTGCCCCTGGGATCGCAAGCAGACCCACAAGAGCCTCGGCAAGCACCTGATCGAGGAGTCCTACGAGGTGCTCGACGCCATCGACGCCTTGGACGCCGTCATGGGCGGCGACGGGGAGGAGGGCGCCTACGCGGGCGAGGCCCAGTACCTTGCCGACGAGCTGGCCGCCGAACTGGGCGACCTGGTGGTGCAGGTCTTCTTCCACGCGGTTATCGCCGCGGAGGAGGGATACTTCGACCTGGCATTCGTGATGGAGTCGATAAGGGCAAAGCTGATCAGGCGCCACCCGCACGTCTTTGCGGGCCTCGAGGTTTCCGGGGTGGAAGAGGTGCTCAGCAACTGGGAGGAGATCAAGCGGGCGGAGAAGGAGATCTCCGAGCCCGCCGAATCCGTGCCATCCTCGATGCCGGCTCTCCTCTACGCAGCCAAGGTGATACGCAAGGCGCAGGCATTCGGATACCGTGCGCCCGAGCGCGATGCCGCCGCCGCGCGTCTGGCGGGCCTGGCGTCCTCCCCCGAGCCGGAAGGCCTGGGGGAGCTTGCCTTTGCCTTGGCCGAGCTGGCCAAGCTGCTCGGGGTGGATCTGGAGGCCGAGCTGCGCCAGGCGACCCGGGATTTCTCGGCGCGCTTCCGCGAGGTGTGACCATTTCCGAGTGGCGCCGTGGGGTCGAATCCGCCTAGGGTTGGTTGAGATCTTTTTCCCCTGGTGAGGCAACGAGGTGGCTATGTCTGAGGTCAAGTCGGTGGTCGGTCGCGAGGTCCTGGATTCGCGGGGAAATCCCACGGTCGAGGTGGAGGTGACCCTTTATGGCGGGGCCTCGGGCTCCGCGATCGTCCCCTCCGGTGCGTCAACCGGCTCCGCCGAGGCCCTGGAGCTGCGTGACGGTGGTCCCCGCTATGGCGGCAAGGGGGTGCGCAACGCGGTCGCCAACGTGAACGAGGAGATCGCCGAGGCGCTTACCGGGCGCGACGCCATCGACCAGCGTGGGGCCGATCAGGCCATGATCTCCCTGGACGGCACGAAGAACAAGGATCGCCTTGGCGCCAACGCCATCCTGGGCGCATCGCTTGCCCTCGCCAGAGCCGCGGCACGCGAGATGGGCCTGCCACTCTATCGATACGTCGGTGGCGTAAACGCGCATCTCCTGCCCACTCCGATGATGAACGTCATCAACGGCGGGGTGCACGCCGACAACTCCCTCGACCTCCAGGAGTTCATGATCATGCCGGTGGGCGCGCCCAGCTTCGCCGAGGCATTGCGCTGGGGGGCCGAGACCTACCATGCCCTCAAGTCGCTGCTCAAGGAACGCGGGCTCTCGAGCGCCGTCGGCGACGAGGGCGGCTTCGCCCCCAACCTGTCCCGAAACCAGGACGCCCCCGCCATCCTGGTGGACGCCATCGAGAAGGCGGGCTTCAGGCCCGGGCCCGAAATTGCTTTGGCCATCGACCCTGCGTCCAGCGAGTTCTTCAAGGAAGGCGGCTACGTGCTGGCCGGCGAGGGCAGGACGCTCAGCCCGCAGCAGATGGCCGACTACTACGTGGCGCTGGTCGACGAGTTCCCGATCGTCTCGATCGAGGATGGAATGGCCGAGGGCGACATAGAGGGTTGGAAGCACCTGACCGCTGCACTGGGCAGCCGCATCCAGCTGGTCGGCGACGACGTATTCGTGACCAATCCCGAGTACCTGGCCCAGGGGATCCGGGAGGGATTCGCCAACTCCATCCTCATCAAGCTAAACCAGATCGGCACCCTGACCGAGACGCTGGACACCATCGCCATGGCGGGGCGCTTCGGCTACTCCTCGGTGATCTCGCACCGCTCCGGAGAGAGTGAGGACTCCTTCATCGCCGATCTGGCGGTGGCGACCGGCACCGGTCAGATAAAGACCGGCGCCCCGGCGAGGTCCGATCGGGTCTCCAAGTACAACCAGCTGCTGAGGATCGAGGCGGAGCTGGGCAGCCGTGCCCGCTTCGGCGGTTCCTCGATGATCAAGCCCTACGAGGTCTGAGACGGTTATTGAGGCCGGGCGACAGGTGCTGGTAGGCTTTTGCGCGTGACCGATCTCTACGCCGAGTCGGCTCCACGCCGAGTGCGGCGCGGGTATCTCGCGCTAGGCGTGGGCGCGATCGTGCTGGCCGTGGCGCTTATCCTCCCGTCCCTCTTTGCCTACCGGTCCGAGCGATCCCAACTCGCCTCGACTCAGGCCAAGCTGGTCAGCGCCAACAAGGTTCACGCCACCCTGACGGCGGAGATCAAGCAGCTTAAGGACTTGCGCGAGGTCGCGTATTTGGCCAAGAAGGAGCTGGACATGGTCTACCCCGGCTCCACCGGCTACGTCAGCCAATCCAAGGGGTGAGCCGAAGGGTTCACCCGCCTCGGACCTCGGCTGCAGTTCATTCGTGACGCGGACCTGCAGTTGAGCTAGTCTTTCCGCGTCAAACGAGCCAATTGAGGAGAGACCATGAGCATTCTCGGCAACCGGGTGCTGCGCAGAGAGGACCCCAAGCTCCTCACCTCCGGCGGCACCTACGTGGGCGACATGAGCCTTTCAGGGATGGCGTACGCCGGCTACCTGACCTCCATCTTCGCCCACGCCCGCGTCACCTCGATAGACGCGGAGGCCGCCCGGGAGATGCCCGGGGTCATCGCCGTCTTCACAGCCTCCGACATCGACTTGACACCGGCGCGCACCTTCAACCCGGGGATGGGCCGCCCCTGGCTGGCAGCCGACACCGTGCGTTTCGTCGGCGAACCCTTGGCGCTGGTGGTGGCGGAGAGCCCGGCGCTCGTCGAGGATGCGCTCGAGTTGATCGAGGTGGACTACGATCCCTTGCCCGCGGTGGTGGACCCCGCGGAGGCTCTCCAGGACCTGACCCTGCTCTTCCCCGCGGCGGGCACCAACGTCGCCTCCCGCTTCGACAGCCCGCTCGAGGACGACTTCTTCGCGGCCTGCGAGGTGGTGGTGAGCGGGGAGGCCTACAATCAGCGCCTTGCCCCGGGATCCTTGGAGGTCCGCTCCGTCCTTGCCGGCTGGGAGGGTGACGAGCTGCTCGTCCACGTCTCGTCGCAGGTGCCTCACACCCATCGTGACGTCATCGCCAAAGCCCTGGGGCTCGACCCGGCAAAGGTGCGGGTGATCGTTCCCGACGTGGGCGGAGGTTTTGGGGCCAAGGCGACCGTGTATCCGGAGGAGGTGCTGGTCGCCTATGCCGCGCGGGCTCTCGGGCGCCCGGTCAAATGGGTGGAGAGCCGCTCGGCGAGCATGATCGGGCTCGGACACGGCCGGTCCCAGCTCCAGCGCTTCACCATCGGCTCCGATGCCGACGGCAAAGTTCTCGCCTATCGCCTGGAGGTGGTGCAGGACTCGGGCGCGTATCCGGTGATCGGCTCGTTCCTCCCCTTCCTGACCAAGATGATGGCCACCGGGGTTTACGCCATTCCGGCCTGTGAGTTCACCTCGGTTTCGGTGGTCACCAACGCGACGCCGGTGGTCTCGTATCGGGGCGCGGGGCGTCCGGAAGCCACCGCGGCCATCGAGAGGGCCATGGACGCGCTGGCCGACGAACTGGGCCTGGACCCGGCGGAGCTGAGGAGGCGGAACTTCATCCCCGCCGGCGATTTCCCCTACACCACGGCCATGGGAAGCTCCTACGACTCGGGTGACTACGCCCGGGACCTGGAGGAGCTGCTGGCCGCCGCCGGCTACGAGGGCCTGCTCGCGGAGCAGCGAGACCGCCGCGCCGAAGGGTCGGCCCGGCAACTCGGCATCGGTCTCTCCACCTACGTGGAAGTTACGAACGGGGTGATGAGCCCCGAGTTCGCCCGGGTCGAGGTGCGTCCGGACGGTGGCGCTCGTGTCTTCACCGGCGTTGCCCCGCAGGGCCAGGGTCACGACACCTCGTGGTCGATGCTGGTCTCCGATGCGCTGGGGATGGGCATGGACCGGGTGGAGGTCGTTCACGGGGATACGGCGCGAGTGCCGCGCGGTATCGGCACCTACGGCTCCCGCTCCCTACAGGTTGGAGGCTCGGCCATCCATCTGGCGAGCCTGGAGGTGGCAAGGATGGCCGCAGCCGTG
>JAJYPE010000298.1 GCA_021795585.1 Actinomycetes bacterium
CCGCCTGGTTCAAGCTGCACTACCCGGCGGCTTTCTACGCCTCCATCGTCAACTCCCAGCCCATGGGCTTCTGGTCGCCCGAGACCCTCTCAGAGGACGCCAAGCGCCACGGGGTGAGGGTGCTTGCCCCGGAGGTCAACCTCTCAGGCTCCGGCTGCTCGCTGGAGGCCGCTCCCGCCTGGGGCTCCCCGCCTGAGGGCAAGGGGTACATGGCGAAGATGATCACCTCCGCCTGGGCGGGGCCGGCCATGCGCATCGGCTTGGCCGAGATACGCGGCATCGGGGATAAGGTGGCCGCCCGCATCGCCGATGCCGCCCCCTTCTCCTCTCTCGCCGACCTGGCCGAGCGAGCCTCGCTGTCCGCCTCCCAGTTGGAGACGCTGGCCAGGGCGGGTGCGCTCTCCTCTCTGGGTGCCCGTGACGCCATGACCCCCCTGTCGCGCCGGCAGGCGGTTTGGGTGAGCGGGCCGTTGGCCGACCGCAGGATTCCATCCCTGCCCGGCATGGCCCTGGGAGACGAGGCTCCGGAGCTGCCGGCCCTGTCGGCGCAGGAGTCCACCTACCTCGACATAGCCACCTTCGGGATCTCCCCCGAGGCACACCCCTTCGCCTTCATGCGGGAGGAACTGGAGAGGTCCGGAGTGATCCGCATAGCCGCGCTCCCGTCAGCGAGGGACCGCAGCCAGGTGCGGGTGGCGGGCGTGGTGACGCATCGTCAGCGCCCGCGGACCGCCAAGGGGACCACCTTCATCAGCATGGAGGACGAGACCGGCCTGGCCAATGTGATAGTGGTGCCCGAGGTTTGGGAGCGCTACCGCAGGACTGCCCGTTCGGCCGATGCGCTGATCGTGGCAGGGAGGGTGGAATCCCACTCCGGGGTGGTGAACGTGATCGCCACCTCCTTGGAGGCAATCCTGCTGCCGGTCGGCTCGATGTCGCGCGACTTCCGCTGAGCCGGCCGGCCTCGGCCGGGCACGGCAGGCGGAATGAAAAAGTGTGTCAAAAGTCACAATGACACTCATGTGGGCCTCCACTCTGCCAGAATCTGAACCATGGATTCCAAAGAGGGACTGAGCGTCAACGAGGTGAGTGTCCGCTTCGGCGGTCTTGTTGCGCTGGACAGGGTCTCGCTGGAGGCACCGCCGCGCCAGGTTCTGGGAGTCATCGGACCCAATGGGGCGGGCAAGACCACACTCTTCAACGTGATGTGCGGCTTCGTCAAGCCCGATTCCGGCACGCTCACATACTTCGGCAAGCAGGTCCACGGCCTGCGGCCCGAGAAGCTGACTCGCATGGGTGTGGCGCGCACGCTGCAGGGGCTGGGCCTCTTTTCCCGCATGCCGGTACTCGAGAACGTGATGATCGGCGCCGACTCCCAGGCCAAAGTTGGGGTGCTGCGCGCCCTCTTGGGCGCCGGGCCCACCGTGACCGAGGAGCGGCGCCTGCGGGCCGCCGCAATGGAGGCGCTGGACCGCCTGGGGGTGGCCGCCTATGCCGCCAAGATGCCGCCGCAGCTACCCTACGCCATCCAGAAAAAGGTGGCGCTGGCCAGGGCCCTGGTCTCCAACCCGCGCTTTCTGCTTCTGGACGAGCCCGCCTCAGGACTGTCCGAGGGCGAGATGGCGGATCTGGGGGACCTGATACTCGAACTCTCCGGCGACCTGGGCGTGGTGTTGGTCGAGCACCACATGGACCTGGTGATGCGGGTGTGTTCCAACATCACCGTGCTCGACTTCGGGCGGGTTATCGCGGAGGGGACGCCCGCCGAGGTCAAGGCCAACCCGCTGGTTACTGAGGCTTACTTGGGCGACGAGGTGGGAGCGTGAGGTTGGCGCCATGCTGACGGTCGAGAACCTGAGTGCATCCTACGGGCCGGTTCGCGCCCTCTCCGAGGTCACCCTGGCCGTGGAGCGCTCCCGCATAACCGCCGTGCTGGGAGCGAACGGCGCGGGCAAGACGACTCTGCTCCGCACCTTGACCGGGCTTGTGCCCCCGACATCGGGCAAGGCGAGCCTGGACGGGGTGGACTTCCTGCACCGGCCTGCCGAGGATATCGCGCGCATGGGCGTCTCTCATGTGCCCGAAGGGCGAGGCGTCATCCAGGAGCTCACAGTGGAGGAGAACCTCCGACTGGGAGCGATATGGAAGCGCGACATCGACACCCAAGCCAAGATGGCCTGGGTTTACGAGTTGTTCGAGCCGCTCAAGCCGAGGGCGGGCAAGCCGGCCTTCACGCTTTCGGGCGGCGAGCGCCAGATGCTGGCGGTGGGCCGTGCGTTGATGGCCGAGCCCAAGGCCCTCCTGCTGGACGAGCCTTCATTGGGACTTGCCCCTCTGGTGGTGGCGAACATCATGGCGTTGCTGCGCCGCCTCTGCGACGAGCAGGGACTGTCGGTGCTCCTGGTGGAGCAGAACGCCCGTAGCGCGCTTTCGGTTGCCGACGATGCGGTGGTGCTATCGCTGGGACGGGTGGTGGTCTCCGACGCCGCGGAGAAGATCCGTGACGACGAAGAACTTCGTCACCACTACTTGGGATTCTGACGGTGCGAGGTGGGAGTGTGGACCCCATGAGGGAGAGACATTGAGGAACTTCTGGAACTTCCTTCTGATCGGGGTGAGCAACGGGCTGGTCTACGCGCTGGTCGCGCTGGGGATTGTGCTCATCTACCGCTCGACTCGGGTCATCAACTTTGCGCTTGCCGCCA
>JAJYPE010000299.1 GCA_021795585.1 Actinomycetes bacterium
TCACCAGCATGTGGCGGTGGTGCCAGGGGAGGCAAACCTTTGGCCCGAGCTGACCGGTGCGGAGACCCTGCACCTGCTTGCCCAGGTCCACGGCAAGGTCGACGAAGCCTACCGGGACGAGCTGATAGGCCGCTTCGAGCTGGACCCGTCCAAGAAGGTGCGAGCCTATTCGAGAGGAAACCGTCAAAAGGTGCTTCTGATCGGAGCGCTGATGTCCAGGGCCGACCTTCTCTTGCTGGACGAGCCGACGAGCGGTCTCGACCCCTTGATGGAGCAGGCTTTCCGCGTCTCCGTCGGCGAGGCGCGGGAGCGTGGCCAAACCGTCTTCCTCTCGTCCCACGTGCTTGGCGAGGTGGAGGCCCTCTGTGACCGAGTGGCGATCCTCAGGGACGGGAGGTTGGTGGAATCGGGAAGTCTCGACGAGATGAGGCACCTCTCGGCCGTCACCGTGGAGGCCACCGTGACGGGCGAAATGCCGGACTTTGGCGGCGTCGCGGGCATAAGCGGGTTGGCCACCGAGGGCAAGAGCCTGCGTTGCCAGGTCCACGGACCGATCGAGCCATTGCTTACGGCCTTGATGAAGGCCGGCGTGGCGAACCTCCTGATCCGGGAGCCTTCGTTGGAGGAGCTCTTCCTCGCCCTTTACGGCCAGACGTCCTACCGCGCAGAGGAGTTCGCCAATGGCCGTTGACCTGGCGATGGCACCTCCGGCGAAGCCTTCTCTCGCGGCCGGCACCGTCATTGCGAGACGGACCGCTCGGCGGTCGCTGCGCTCGGCGGTCCTGTGGGGTTATGTCTTCGGGATCACCGTGGCCTCATCGGCTTACAGCTACAACACCATCTACAAGACGGTGGCGGAGCGCAATCGGCTCGAGGCCGTCTTCGGCACCAACCTTGCCGTAGCCGCGCTCTTCGGCCCGGCTGAGCACCTGAACACGGTGCCCGGCTTCACGGCCTACAAGTCCTCGATGGCGGTGATGATCATCGGCGCGGTATGGGGCCTGCTCCTGAGCACCCGCCTTCTGCGGGGCGAGGAAGACGCCGGCCGCTGGGACCTGCTCGCGAGCGGGGCGACCACTCGACGCCGGGCGGCCGGCCAGGCCCTGGCCGCCTTTGCGGCTGCCGCTGCCCTGGTCTGGGTGATCACCTTCGTCATCACCGCCGCTGTCGGGCAGGCGGCCTCGGTCCAAATCGGCGTGCCGGCGAGCCTCTACATGTCGACTGCAATGGTCTCCACTGCCGTCATCTTCCTTGCCATCGGATCTCTCACCAGCCAGCTGGCCGCAAGCCGCCGCCGCGCCGCCTCTTACGCCGGAGTTGTCCTCGGCGTTGCCTATGGCCTGCGCATGGTCGGTGACGGCGTGCCGGGCCTGCATTGGCTCGTCTGGCTCTCCCCTCTTGGCTGGGTCGAGGAACTCCGGCCGCTCACCGATCCCCATCCATGGGCGTTCCTCCCCATCGTGGCCTTCACCGCCGCTGTCTCCCTCGCCACAGTCCGCCTGGCCGGCCTTAGGGACGTGGGAGGCGCGATTTGGGCGGATCGCTCCTCGCGGGCGCCCCGCTTGCGAACACTCTCCGGCACGTTCGGCTTCACCTTCCGCTCGATGCAATCGTCGATCATCTCCTGGGTGGTGGCCGTGGCCATCTCTGGAGCGCTCGTGGGCCTCACCGCCCAAGCAGCGGGCTCGACCGTCGCCGGCTCGTCGGTGGAGCAGGTCTTCAGCCGTCTGGGGGCTAATGGGATAGGTGCCAAGGCATTTCTCGGCGTCATCTTCGTGATCCTGGCCATCACCGTAGGATTTCAGGCCGCCGCCCAGCTCAGCGCCATGAGGAGCGAAGAGGCAGCAGGGCGGGCCGACAATTTGCTGGTGGGGAACGTCAGCCGTTCGCGCTGGTTTATCGGATGGCTGTCGACCGTGGCGGCATCCCTGCTCGCAAGCTCGCTTGCTGCGGGCTTCTTCACCTGGATCGGAGCCTCGCTGCAAGGCTCCGGCCTCGGCATCGGCTCCGCCCTGGCGGCCGGTGTGAACATCTTCCCGCCCGCACTCTTCATCGTGGGCGCCGGAGCGCTCACCATGGGCTTCGCGCCACGCTTCACCGGAGTGGTCATGTACACCGTCCTGGGATGGTCGGCGCTGGTGGAGCTGGTAGGTGGGCTCGTGAGCGAAAGCCACTGGGCCCTAGACACCTCGCTATTCCACCAAATGGCCGCCGCTCCGGCGGTATCTCCCAACTGGCAGACCAGCGCGGTCCTTGCCGGGCTGGGGATCGTGATGGCCTTTGCCGGCCACCAGGCACTGCTGCGCCGTGACCTGGAAGGAGACTGAGCGCCGCCAGGCGCCGGGGCGAGCTCGGAGATCTTGGCCCCCCGCCGGCGTCGGATTTTTGCTTGACTCGGTTCGTCTTCATACCTAGATTAACTAGGTATGAAGACCAGCCAGCTGAAGGGAAACCTGGATCTACTACTCCTGGCGGTGCTGCATGGCGGGCCGCTTCATGGATACGCCGTGATCGCCGGGCTCCGCGACCGTAGCGGGGGGTCGTTTGACCTTCCCGAGGGCACCGTCTACCCTGCCCTTCACAAGCTTGAGCGAGAAGGGCTTATCGTGAGCACCTGGGACGGCTCCGCCGGACGGCGCCGACGCACCTATGAGTTGACGTCGCGCGGAACCCACGCGTTGGCCAGGCAGAGCGAGCAGTGG
>JAJYPE010000300.1 GCA_021795585.1 Actinomycetes bacterium
GAAGACCATGGCGGCCAGGCCGAAGTCGGTGTCGTTGGCCATGGAGACCGCCTCTTCCTCGCTCTCGAACTTGAAGGCCACCAGGACCGGGCCGAAGACCTCCTCGCGTGCGATCTCCGAATGCGGGTCCGCCTCCACGAAGAGGGTGGGACGGTAGTAGAGGCCGCCGAGCTCCCGGTTGGGCTCGCCGCCGATGACGACTTGGGCCCCGGCCTGCTTGGCCCGCGCTACGAAGCCTTCGATGCGTTCGAGGTGCTCGGGGTGGATCTGAGGACCGATCTGGGTCTCGTCGCTCCTCGGGTCACCCTGGCGCAGGGCGCCGGCAGCCTCTACGAAGCGCTCCATGAAGGCGTCCCATATGCCCGCTTGCACCAGCAGCCGGGTGCCGGAAAGGCACACCTGGCCGGCGTTGTCGTACTGGTCGACGGCCATGCTCACAGCCAAGTCCAGATCCGCGTCATCAAAGACCATGAAAGGCGATTTCCCACCCAGTTCGAATGAGACGGGCGTGAGATTTTTCGCACACGCCGCAGCGATCGACTTGGCGGTGGGCACCGATCCCGTAAAGGAGATGCGCCGCACCCGCGGGTCCGCCACCAGAGCCGCACCGGCTTCGTCGCCGTATCCCTGCACGACGTTGAAGACCCCGGGTGGCAGACCGGCCTCGGCAGAGATGTCCGCCAGCAGAGAGGCGGTGAGCGGTGACCACTCCGAGGGCTTGAGAACCACCGTGTTGCCGGCAGCGAGCGCGGGAGCGACCTTCCAGGTCGCCAGCATCAGCGGCGCGTTCCAGGGCGCTATCAGCACAGTGACCCCGGCGGGATCGTAGCTGACGTGGTTGCGATGGCCGCGCGTCTCGAACTCCCCGACCTCGAGCGAGTCGGTCAGGTAGTCGGCAAAGAAGCGGAAGTTGTGGGCGACTCTGGGTATCACGCTGCGGCGGTGGGAGCGCAGCAGCGCGCCGTTGTCCGCCGTCTCCACCGCGGCAAGAACTTCTATGCGCTCCTCAACCAGGTCCGCGATGCGATGAAGATAAGCCGCCCTCTCCTTGGGACTCACCTTTCTCCACCTCTCGAAGGCGGCCTTGGCGGCACCCACGGCCAGGTAGGCCTCATGCCGTCCACCTCGGGCGACCTCGGCTATCACCGAGCCGTCGATCGGGGAGATGTCCTGGAAGGTGGACTCCGACGGCAGCCGCCTGCCATCGATGAAATGGTTAGTGTCAATTCGGGCGCCCGCCACTAAGGCCATGGTTTTCACCGAAACCCCTCGCTAGAACTGCATTTTCCGCCCGCCCGCCTGCACCAAACCCGGGGCGAAGATCGTTTCTATCCGAATGTTATCATGCACGTCTTGGCACTTAACACGAACGCGTCCTCTATTCATCAGAGCGCATGAACGCCCGGCGTCGCCTCAGATCACCGCCGTGGTGGGGACGAAGATGGACATCCAGAGGTGCAGGATGGGGCTGATGACCGCGCCCAGGACCGAGGGAAAGAAGAAGACCACGAATAGCAGGAGCGGGATGACTATGCGCATGCTCCGCTCGATGGCGAACCAGCGCTGGTCCCCGACCAGCCTGCGCAGCCAGGCTGAACCGTCGAGCGGGGGCACCGGCAGCATGTTGAAGACGAACAGCATCACGTTCACCAGGCCGAAGAAGACAATGAAGAGTCCGAGGAGCGAGGTGAAGCTGGTGCCTCCGGCCGAGATGGGCCCGCTGCTGGCATAGGAGGTCGAGAAGAGGAAAACCCTGAAGAGCACGCCGGCCAGTATCGACAGGACCAGGTTCGTGAAGGGGCCCGCCATGGCGACAACCAGCTCCGCGCGCCGGCGATCGCGCATCCTGGCCGGGTTGATCGGGACCGGCTTGGCGTACCCGATCGGAGTCAGGCCCAGGAACAACAGCAGCGCCGGCAGTATGAGGGTCCCGAACGGATCGATGTGCTTGATCGGGTTGAGGGAGAGCCTTCCCTTCTCGGCCGCCGTACGGTCCCCGTAGTAGAGCGCGGCCCAGCCATGGCTCACCTCGTGAAGAACTATGGCCAGCACCGCCGCCACGACCTGTACGAAGGTGTAGACGGTGAATACATGTCTGGAGACGGCTAAGACGATCACGATCGCCAGCCCGATAATCCAAAGCGCCTTGGTTCTCAAAATTTCTCCAGCTGCGCGATCGCTTGCTCCACCAATTTAGGGCCTGGTGGGCCATTGCGTCTTCGGGCTGGTCACAGGCATGGGGTGCACCGAGCTTCTCCGAGGAGATCGGTTAGTCCCGGATTGTGGATGGGCGCCGGCCCCGTGACCCCGTTGCTCAGCGCTTACGTTGCACCGCGCAGCTCATGCACAGGCGGGCGGTCGGGATTGCCTCGAGCCGGTCAGGCTCGATCGGCCCGCCGCAGGACTCGCAAACGCCGTAGGTTCCGTCCTCGATCTTGGCAAGGGCGGCCTCGACGTCCTCCAGCAACTGCGAGAGGTTCGCGTACTGGGTCTCGGCCTCGCCACGCTCGGCGATGACCGCGGAGGAGTCGGCGAAGTTCGGGTCGTACCCCCCGTGCGCGGTGGCTCCGGTTGACAACTCGGCCAGCTTTGCGACGAGCACTTCCCGCTCGGCGGATAGCTCCTCGCTGATCACCTTCAGATCAAGCTGCGACTCTTCCATGCCAAGATCATAGCTAGGTCTGGCCTCGGCTGTCAGCC
>JAJYPE010000044.1 GCA_021795585.1 Actinomycetes bacterium
CGTGATCTACATGGGCTTCGTCGCTGCTACGACCGCGGCGCCACAGCCCAGAATTCCGACGGCCTGATTTTAAGCTTTGCCCAGCTCGACGCTTCGCTCGTAGCAGGCACGCACCCCGGCCCGAATGCCGGCCCTGACTCCGGCCACGTCGAATGCATTGGTGGCGGCTATGGTCGTTCCCCCCGGGGAGGAGACCTCCAGGCGCAGCGCCCTCGTGTCATATTGGCGCCTGGCCAGGAGCTCAGTGGAACCGGCAAAGGTTGCGACAGCGAGCTTTGCCGCCAAATCGGCACTCAAGCCGAGCTCGATTCCGCTGTCCACGAGAGCTTCGACGATGTAGTAAAGATACGCAGGTCCCGATCCGGAGATGGCCGTGATGGCATCCATCTGGTTTTCGGGGACGGTGACGACCTCCCCAAGACCGCGCAGCAGCCGCGAAGCCTCCTCGAGGTCGGCCTGGCCGGCATGCGATCCCGCACAGACCGCCGTCACGCCCATGCCTATCTGCCCAGGGGTGTTCGGCATCGCCCGTACCACGGCTCTTGGAGCTGCCAGAGCATCCTCCAGCTTGGAAGTGGGCACCCCGGCGGCAATGGAAATCAGCAGCGCGGGCGGTTCAAGGGAGAGAGACCTGACTACCTGCGGCACCTGCGCCGGCTTGGTGGCCACAATACAAGTCTTGGCGGCGAGCGGGCCATCGGCCAATGCCACGCCCGGGTATGCGACAGCGAGGGAGTCACGCGCCGCGGGACTTGGCTCGACCACGGCTATCTCCGAGGCCTCAACCGCGCCAGAGGCGATCACCCCGTCGAGCAGAGCCCTGCCCATCTTTCCGCAGCCAACGAGCAAGAGTTCCACCATGAACTAGACATTAACCTTGGCGGACATGCCAATGCTCTGCTCGGAACGCGAATGTTGCCCGATCCGCGGCGAGCGGGGCACCTCCGGCGAGCGGATTCACAGCGACGATTGCAGGACGGTGCGCAAAGACGGCCTTGCCGTGCATCCTGTCGGCGCCCGAATGCGGCCGCACCGGTCACCCTCGGGCCCGGCTCGGGGACGAACGGCACTTGGCATGTCGGGGGCACCCGGTCAGCCGGTCCCCGTCGACCGCGGCACACAGTTGCAAAAATCATCTTCGGCGACGGCAAGGCGTGCCCACCGAACCGGTTCAGATCGCTGAGGTCACGCCTCGATGGACCCAAGGTGCATAACCCTGTGCATGGTCTTTGGCACCGAGGTGATACGCCTCAGGCGCATTCCAAGAGTTCTCGGGCGGACAGGCCTTCGGCGATGGCCGCCACTTCGGCCGCCGCGCGCCTCCATGAGTAACCACGCGACAGCTCCAGGGCCGCTCGCAACGCTTTTCCCCGCGGGAAGTGGCCGTCGAGAACCTTGGTCATCGCGGCAGCGAATGCTTCGGGGCTCCGCTCATCCACGAGAAAGCCGGTCCGTCCTTGCTTGACCAGCGAGGTCAGCCCTCCCACGCCGGCCGCCACCACAGCCGTACCACAAGCCATCGCCTCCAACGCCACCAGTCCGAACGACTCGCTGCGTGAAGGGACCACCACCAGGTCGGCAGCCCGATAGTAACTAGCCAGCCGCAGGTGGGGTTCCGGGTCACGCAGGATCATGCGGGAGGCAAAGCCCCTTGTCTCGGCAAAGGCAAGGCAGCGCGCAAGCTCCTCCTCGCCAAGGTGGCCGGAGGGCCCGCCGACCACCACCAGGTGGGAATCGGGATGGCGGGCGAGCACCTTCTCGAAAGACTGCACCGCCAAATAGAGCCCTTTCAAAGGCTGTATCCGGCCGACGTAAAGTACCAGCGAGCCCTCCTCGGGCAGGCGTGCCGCCCGCCGGGCCGCCTTCTTGTCTCCGTGTCCAAAGAGGGCATGGTCGACCCCGAGGCCAACCGTGTGGATCCTCTCGGACTCAAGTCCGAGATGGCGGCGCAAGTCGTCCGCCTCGTGGTCACATGAGGCAAGCACGATATCCGAGCAGGAGGCGATCTGATCCTCGGCAGCTACGCGTTGGCGCTCTCCGACCCGGTCATCGGGCACCGTCCTGCCTTGGGCCTTCACTCGCTCAAGGGTGTGAAACGTCGTGATCATCGGGATCTCGTAGTGATGCTTAAGGCGATGGGCGGCGATACCCGAGAGCCAATAGTTCCCGTGCACGACCTCCGGCATCTCGGCGCGGCCGAGCGCGATGCGCTGAATCACGTTCTCTGTGAACTCGTCAACAAGCTCGGGGAGCACCTCCTTGGGAAGGTGCCGCAAGTCGCCCGCCGGAACGTGATGCACCAACAGCCCCGGTTCTATCTCGAGAACGGCCGGATCATGCGGTGAAGTCGCTCGGGTGTAGACGCTCACTGAGGACCCGATGCGCGCCAGGGCCGATCCGAGCTGGCGTACATACACGTTCATCCCACCGCCGTCTCCCGAGCCCGGCTGCTCCAGTGGCGAACTATGAAGTGAGATAACCGCGAAGTTAGTCATCCAACCGACCTAAAAATTGAACCCCCGGAGGAGAAAACCCATACCCTCAACAATCCAAGAGGGGAAGTTGTTTCATCCGCGGCCAACGCGCGTGAAAACGATGTTAGGCGAGAATGCAGGCCTGCGGACCGTTCACGCCACTCTATGCGTCGCGGTGTATTACCCTGTTCAGAAGCTCATCGACCATTGCGGAGTCACCACGATACCGGACAACGAGTTCGGCGCGAATGGCATCGATTGCAACAAAGAGCTCCTTTCGCCACCTGGAAATCTCCGACTCGACAGCCTGCAGGGCGGAAGTCGGCTCCGGTTGCGCATCGCGGTGCACCTCCTGGTGCTGAGCTGCCGCGACTAGGCGCTTGAGTGCCTGCTCGACTTCTTCCACCTGCGCATCTTCGAGTGTGGCATCAACAAAGCGTCCGAAGCCACCTTCCCCGACCGTGTTCTTCCCGATAGCGGAGCTGAGCGCGGTCACGGCCTCGCCCGTCGTCGCATCCGAACCGAGGCGCTTGGCGTCGAACTGCAGAGTATCCAGCCGGCCCTGGATCACGCGGCGCGCGTAGGAGACCATCGTCTCCACCGCTTCCGCCTCCTCCTTGCGCCGCCGAAGCTCCTCCGCGCTCAGCGTCTCCAGTCCGGAGCGGAAGGCGGGATCCGTAATGCGCTTGACGTCGGACTCAAGCTGTTCCATGCGCGCAATCATAGACGGCTCGTTGACGCCACGCACGGGCCCTGACCACCTTCAGCTGCGCCAAAGCGCGCGCGGCCACGGCCTATACGCAAACAGCGCGCGTCCCTCATACGCGCGCGCCTCCAAAGGGCCGAAGTGGCGTGAATCGCGTGACACGTCGCGATTGTCCCCCTCCACCGCGAAGCTCCCATCAGGAAAGACCCTCGAAACACGCTTTACCACGAGGTTCTCCGGCACCGGCGCCTTCGCAACGACGATGGCTCCCGGAACGCACAGGCGCCGCCGGAAGCCACCGACGCAAAGCAAGCGGTCGCCAGGGGCAAGAGCGGGAACCATGCTGTGCCCGGCTACGCGTATGCGGAAGAAGAGGCGCATCGGGAAGAATGCTAACGGAGCCCTCCTCACCGGTAAGTCGACGAAGATAGCCGTCGGCTTTGGCATAAAGTACGCATTACATCCGATATACCTATGGGTGAAAGTTCGCCCCCGGCCGTTCAACCGCACGCGGGGCGAGTGGCCGGAATACGAGAGGAATGAAATTGAACCTGTTCAAGACAATCAGCAAGGCTCTTGAGCCGCGCACCGCCAGCGCGCACTGCGACCTCCCCTGCGGCGTCTACGACCCGGCCCAAGCACGCGTGGAGGCTCAGTCGATCCGGGCCATCGTGGAGAAGTACAACGCCAGCGACGATGAGTACTTCCGTGCCAGGGCGATTTCCATCAAGGAGGAGAGGGCGGACGAGGTCAATCACCACCTCGACATTCTCTGGTATCAATACTTCCAGCCGGCCCACCTCGAGAAGTACCCCGAGTTGCACGAGATTTTCTGGAAGACGAAGAAGCTGACGAGCCAGGCCAAGCGCACCAACGACATCGCCGTCGCTGACAGCCTGCTAGCGGGAATCGATCAAATCGCGGAGATCTTCTGGGAGACCAAGAAGTAGGACACCCGGCGATCCGTTGAGAAAGGGCCGCGACAAAGTCGCGGCCCTTTCTTTGTCACCGCCAATGCGGACGGGCGGCCCGGGTCAACTCACCGTCTGGCTCGGAACTGGCTGAAAAAGTGCTGCCAAGGAGCGATGGTGTGGTAGCCCAAAGCCGCGAGAAGCACTCCGAAGAGCACCACGGCGACCGCGACGAGGATGCGGCCCCCTGAGCCCGAGACGCGCAGCGCCGAGAAGCGGATCCTTCCCAGGTGGCGCAAGCCGAAATCGCGGCCTCCCTGGTACACGGCCTTGGGGAGGTATGAGGCAATGTGAAAGGCCGCCAGGACAAACCAAATCACGAAGGACGCCTGGTGAATGACTCGCCAGGTTTGGGTGGACAACGCGGTTGGCCCCTTGAGCATCAGCTCGACCCCGGAGCCAAAAAGCACGATCGTCGAGATGACCAAGAGCGGAGCAGCGATCCTGAGTAGAGGCTGCGGAGGTCCGGCGGCATAGTAGCGAGGATTCCGCGTGTAGTAGCGGGCAAAGCGATACGACGTCGAAACCAGCTTGATCGCCAGCGGCGGGATAAGCGCAAAGCCGAGGATGACATGATACGGCAAGAGCTGGCTGATCGCCGGCACAGTGATACCGATCAGGAAGAGTTCGACGAAGATAACCAGCCCGACCAAAGAAGTGAGTCGGGTGTTCGCCAACACACGCCGCTTGGGCCCGTGGTCGTCGCGACCCGGGGTGATCATCTCCTCTAGTACGTTCTCGACCAGGGGCGGCAGCGCCGTCGACGCCGCACCGGGAGTCGCCGGCGGGTGCGGTGCCCCGTGGAACTGGTATTCACGGCGGGCCACCGTCCTGCCCCGGGGGGGTTGGGGGAAGGTTTTCATTGTCATGACGTTCTAGTGCCTGAAACTGAACCCCAAATGAATTCGCGCACTTCGATGCGGTGTAGAGCAGTGTCCGGTGCATGCCGCTTCGAGCAACAAGGCTGACATCGAATCGGTGCGGGGCTAAATTTGGGGAGAGCTTGCAGTGCCGTCCGTTGCGGCGGCTGCAGCAATGCCCTCCTGGCGCAATTGGTTAGCGCAACGGACTTTTAATCCGTGGGTTCTGGGTTCGAGTCCCAGGGGGGGCACCAGGTCAGAGGCCATTTCTATGGTCAGTGTCAGTTGCTCTGTGATAATCGGTGCGCTTATTTGGCCTCATGAAGGGGTCAACGAAGCAAACTCGCTCTCCAGCTTTTATCGGGGTCCGGGGCTCGGTGGTCACGACTGGGGAGACCCCGCTAAAAGCTGAAGAGCCGCAAAACCGGAAAGAAGCCGGCGCGCCTCGCGCCTGAACATCGCGCGATGCCATACTGGAAATGGAGGCCGGTGGGTTCGATGGCGCTGACTCAGGACGAAGACTACTTAGCGTTGGCTTCCTACCGAAAGTGCGCCGAACGAATTCGGGCCAACTGGCAGGCATTCGTTGCGCTAAGGTCTGAGCGCCTTGGCCAGGCTCTCTTCGATGCGCCGGTCGAAAAGATCGCCGAAAACATCTTGGAGGATCTCTTCACGGTTGTCCTTGACTGGCAACTTTCCGATGTCAATCTGCAGATCGGCCGGGCAGACATCATCCTTTCGGATTTAGGCATCAAGAGGCTCGTGCTCGAGACAAAGAGGCCGGGAACACTCGCCTGGAACCGCCCATCGGTCACGACCGCACTGGAGCAGGCATGGCGCTACGCCGCGGAGCAAAAAGTCGGCACCGTTGCTGTGAGCGATGGGAGCATGCTCTACGCGGCAGACGTCCATGACGGGGGGCTTAGGGACCGGTTGCTCGTCGGTCTTGCGTCACTCGAGCCACAAGTGGATCTCTGGTGGCTTTCCACGCAAGGAATATACAGGGCACGTCCGCAGCCCGTCGGCGCTGCCATTTCGACCCTCGATGCGAGCGGCGCTCCTGGGGCATTGGAAGCCACACAGCCATCACTGCTACACCCCAAGTATCAGCTCCCAGCTCCCTGTTTCGCCTATATCGGAGACGCAAACAGGCCCACGACGTGGAAACTCCCCTTTCGGCAGTCCGACGGTTCTGTCGATCTGAAGAGGTTGCCAAAAGCAATACAGGCGATCCTGAGCAACTACCGGGGAGCCAGGGTCACCATTCCACGGGAATCCGCCGGTGACGTGCTGGTACGGCTGGCCCGCGCCGCCGCCTCACTTGGCAAGATGCCATGCCAGGCGCATCCTGCTGCCGATGCCTACGTCGAAGCCCACCACGCGCTGGAACAGCTGGATCGGCTCTCGGAGGTCGGATGCTGCACCTCCGCTCCGTTGAAACCGTGAGTTATGGCGAGGGACGGCGAAACGGCACCTCGTAGCCAATGCGCCTCTCCCGCCTCACCTTACGAGGCAGGAACCACGGTGACCGGACACGTGGCGTGATGAACGCAATGGGAAGCGACTGACCCAAGCCTCAGGGCAGGAAAGCCACCCGCGCCTCGGGTCCCGACCACCAGAAGCTCGGCGTCTTCGCTTGCCTCCAGCAGCACTGGCGCCGCACGCCCTTGAACCGCCCTCGGGCACACCTGCACTCCCGATTCCTTGAGTGTCGACTTCACAGCCTCCTCAAGAAATTGTGCCGCCTCGCGGTAGATTTCCTCATCGAGCGATCCCGGTGTCAGGACCAATCCCGATGGCGGCCCGTACGCGTATACCGGCTCTAGAACGGCTCCAACGCGCGCCGCGTATTGAGCGGCCCAGTCCAACGCCTTTCGCGCCGGCCCGGACCCGTCAAACCCGACCACAACCCTCGGGGCGTGGCCCGAAATCCCCGTCATAACGAGCCTCCTCGGCGGCAGCTTAGGCAAACTTGGTGCTCGGGTTTAAATTCGTCCCTGCATCCCGTGCCGCCCCGTTTGGCGCCTAGCCGCCGACGGTCTCCTAGAGATGCCGGTGCGCCGACCCAGAGCCCGCCGCATGCCCGTTGCTGGCACACAAGCACCCGAAGGGACGGCCGGATCAGATGATCTTTGAATCCCGGCCCTGCCAGTACTCGTCGCGCAGCAGGCGCTTCAGCAGCTTCCCGGTCGGCATCCTCGGCAGTTCGGCTCGGAAGTCAACCGATCGAGGGCACTTGACGTCGGCAAGGCGGGCCCGGCAAAAGGCGATCAGCTCCGCCTCCATCTCCGGGCCTGCATCGGACGGGTCGAGGAGTTCGACAATGGCCTTTACCTCCTCACCGAACTCCTCGTTAGGCACGCCGATGACCGCCGCATCCGCTACGCGGGGGTGGGTGACGAGCACGTTCTCCGCCTCCTGTGGGTAGATGTTTACCCCCCCGGAGATAATCATGAACGATCGCCGGTCCGTCAGGTAAAGGAACCCTTCCTCATCGAGACGCCCTACGTCGCCAAGCGTGCTCCAGCCCCGCTCGTTGTAGACAGACCGAGTCTTGTCCGGATCATTGTGATACTCGAACTGCGGGCCGTCGGAGAAGTAGATGGTCCCTTCCTCGCCCACCGGCAGCTCTGATCCGTCCTCACCGACGATATGTACCTTTCCGAGTATCGCCCTGCCCACTGATCCCGGGTGCGAAAGCCAATCTTCCGGCGAGCAGGCCACAAACCCGTTGCCCTCCGTGCCGGCGTAGTACTCGTGGATGACGGGCCCCCACCACTCCATCATCTCGCTCTTTACCTGCACCGGGCACGGAGCTGCGGCATGCACGGCCGCCCTCAAGGTGCTGACGTCTGAGTTGAGGCGCACATCTTCGGGAAGCTTCAGCATGCGCACGAACATTGTCGGCACCAGCTGCGAGTGGGTCACGCCGAACTCACCGACCAGGCGCAGGTACTCGACGGGATCGAAGCGGTCCATGATCACCGAGGTTCCGCCCAGGCGATGGTTCACCAGGTTGAAACGCAGTGGAGCCGCGTGATACAAGGGCGCCGGTGAAAGGTAAACGGTGGAATCATCAAACCCGTACAGCGACTTCAACAGATCCGCCAATCCGTTTCGTCCCGGGAAGGGATCAAGCGGCAGCGGGACTTTCACTCCTTTTGGCCTGCCCGTGGTGCCCGAGGAGTAAAGCATGTCGGCTCCCTCGAGTTCGGGAGCCACCACTGCCGAGTCCAAGCCGCCCAGGGCCACGTCGAGCCGTGTCCATCCCGGTGCATCCGCGCCGGCGATCAGACGCGCAACAAGCGCCGAACTGTCCTTTGTGGCCGCGTGGACCTCGCCCAGCAGCGCCGCGGATGTCAATACCACTTTCGCCCCGCAATCGGCGACTATGTAGCGGAGCTCGTCTTCCCGCAGCCGCGTGGAGGCGACTGTGTAGTAAAGGCCCGAGCGCTGGGCCCCCCAGGCCGCCTCGATCAGCTCCTTGCGGTTCTCCATGCAAATGGCGACCGAGTCGCCAGGCGTAAGGCCCAACGAAGTGAAGAGCGCGGCGATCTTGGTACTTGCCGAGTCCAGCTCGTCGTAGCTGACGACCGTGCCGCTGGCGGGAAAGACCATTGCCGCCTTATGGGGGTCCACCCCTGCCAACTCCCACAAATGCATGTCTCTCCCCTTTGCCGCGCCTTCAGCACACCGATAGATGCGAAGCTATCAAAGCGGCAACCCGCCTCGCCGCACCCGAAGGCAAGTGCGGGGAATAGGGGCGCGGTGTCGCCGTTAACCATAGTTGCAATCGCAACTACTGATCGGAGTGCGGCATGCCGGCTGTAAGCGTGGAGAACCTTCTTCTCGTCCCGAGGATCAACGAGGTCGACGAGGCTGCGGCGAAGCCGCGCAAAGTGACCTCCGTTACCACCGCCCCCAAAGGTTACGAGGGGGAAGGATTCCCTGTCCGTCGCGCCTTCCAAGGTGTGGACATGGCCAAGCTCGACCCGTTCGTGCACATGGACCAAATGGGCGAGGTGGACTACGCCCCGGGCGAGCCCAAGGGAACCCCGTGGCACCCGCACCGCGGATTCGAAACCGTCACCTACATGATCGACGGCATCTTCGTCCATCACGACTCGACGGGCGGCGGCGGCGTCATCCAGAACGGAGCCACGCAATGGATGACGGCCGGCGCAGGAATCCTGCACATCGAGACACCACCTGAAGAGCTGGTCGTCAGCGGGGGACTCTTCCATGGCATCCAGCTATGGGTCAACCTGCCCTCTCGCTCCAAGTGGACCCCGCCCCAGTACCAGGGACTCGAGCCGAACGACGTCGAACTGCTGGCCAGCCCGGATGCCGGAGCATTGATCCGCGTCGTAGCCGGTGAAGTGGACGGCCACAAAGGCCCCGGTTCCACCCAAACGCCGATCAACTTCGTGCACGTCTCCATCGAGCCCGGCGCCCGCGTTCGTATCAATTGGCCCCGCAACTTCAATGCACTCGTTTACGTGCTGTCGGGGCAAGGGGTGGTAGGCGCGGAGCACGCGCCCATATCCGCCGGAAGGCTGGCGGTCCTCGAAGGCGGCGACTACGTAGAGGTGGCCAACGGCGTGGAGCACGCCGAGGAGCGGCTGGAGATACTGATCCTGGGCGGCGAGCCGATTCGCGAGCCGGTGGCCTGGGCCGGACCCTTCGTCATGAACACGCGCCGCGAAATAGAGCAGGCCTTCGACGACTACCAGCGAGGCAAGATGGGGGTCATACCTCCTCAGTACACCTTCAGCACGCCCAACTCCTGAGCCACTATTCATAATTGCGCGACATAGGGCCGGCGCCCGCAACGCCGGCCTTGCTGCGTCGTCGGTACGGCCATCCCGCACGCCCGGGCACGCATACTCGGCCACCCTGAGCCCCACAGGTCGGGCGAGATCCCTGGCCATGACCGCCCGCCAACTCCCTTGGGCGGCGTCGGAGGATACTGGGGTGTGGACAACCATACCTTTGAGATCCGCATCGAGCGCCTCGACGAAGAGGATTAGCGCCGGTGGCGCGAACTGCGGCTCGAAGCGCTGGCCGAAGCGCCCGAAGCGTTCTCATCCAGCCTGGTTGATTGGGCCGGCCAGGGCGACCGCGAGGAACGCTGGCGCAGCCGCTTCCGGGCAATTCCGTTGAACGCAATCGCAACGTTCGGCGGCAAGCCGGCCGGGATGGTCGGCGCTACCGCTCCTTTGAATGGTGCGAGCGAGCTTGTCTCGCTGTGGGTTGCACCCACGGCCAGAGGGAAGGGTGTAGGAGACGCCCTGGTCGAGGAGGTGGCCGACTGGGCGCGCAGCCGCGGTGTGGCAATCCTGGCTTTGAATGTCCGCGCCGCCAACCTCCACGCGGTCGCCCTCTATCGGCGGCACGGGTTCCTGGATGCCGGCCCTTCCCCATCCGGCACCGACCCCCATCCCGAGAAACGAATGTCCAGGAGCCTGCTCTAGGACGCGACCGCTTGCTTGCCAGGTGGCCCCAAACCGGCCACCTGGCCCAGCTTGCTGACCGAAGCAGCCGGAGGGATCGGAATGCGCACCTTCAGCGGGCTGACCGAACGGTAGGTGGCGGCCACGGTAACCGTGGAAGCGAAGCCGCGCCCGGAGGCCGGCGGCTCTATCCGGTAATCCAGGTTCGCGGAGGTGACCGAGCCGTCCGTGACGATCATCGAGCCACGCCATCGGGTTGTCCATCCTTTGGCACTGGAGACATACGTAAAGCTGTAGACGTCGCCCTTACGTGCCACATCCTTGGCATACAGCGCGGGTTCCACCGGCATGAAGATCAGCGCCTTGGCGTCGTACCCCTTTGGGATGTCCGACCATTTTCTGCACTGAGGAGGCACGGGAACGAAGCCGACCTCATTATCGATTACGAGAACCGGCTGGCCCCCAGAACACTCGAACCCTGGACTCCAATTCGCCGAGTAGATCGCCAGTCTTCCCGGAGCGGCGTAATCAAAAGTGCCGCTCTGGCGCATCGGTGATATGGAGGAGTGGCTTACCGTCACCATCGAGACCTGAGCGATCAGGGCTTTGGAGGTCTTCAATCTGCCGATTGCGGCCCTGAGGACAGCCTCGGCCGAGCCGCCGCCGGTCTGGGGACTTGTCCCACAAGCCGCCGCGGCCAATGTCAGCACGGCGCAGGAAAGCGCTGCTCTTCGCATTGCCAAATGGTACCTGAGGAGGCTCCCGCACTTCCTGCCCAATCAGCCAGGGCTCCTATCCTGGCTTAGGTGAGGGTTCTTGCCACGTGCTCGATCGGTGGGGCGGGCCACTTGGACCCAGTCCTGCCAATCCTGGATGCACTGGCCGGCCTCGGTCACGAGATACTCCTGATAGCGCCTCGCAGCCTGGCGGAGCACCTCGAGCGCTCCACATACGCCTTCCGCGTGGCCGCCGATCCGCCTCAGGACGAACTCAAGGCCATCAAGCAGGCGATAGCCGAACATCGCTCGGACTCCGGAATCCTCTCCGAACGCGAGCTTTTCGGAAGGCTCTCGACAGAAGCAATGCTTCCGACGGTGGAGCAAGCCGTAACAGCGTGGAGGCCGCAGCTAATCGTGCGAGAGACGTGCGAATATGCCGGTGCCCTGGTGGCGGCGCGCAACGGCATTCGCCATGCCCAGGTGGGCATCTCCTTGCCGAGCATCGACGAATCGGCACTATCCGTCGCGGCGGAAGCCCTCGAGCG
>JAJYPE010000045.1 GCA_021795585.1 Actinomycetes bacterium
CTGGGGCCCAGGGGCCCCGGTGGACCGGCCGGCCTGGACCTGATGGCATACGCCGCCAAGGACATCGGAATCACCAAGGCGGCGCTTCGCAGCGGGCTGTCCTCGGGCAAAACGGTCGCCCAGGTGGCAGCTGAGCACAACGTGGCGGCCACCACGCTGATCTCCGAGCTTGTCACGACGGCCAAGACGGAGATAACCGGCGCCTACACGGCAGGCAAGATCACCTCGACCCGAGAGAGCAACATGCTTGCCAACGTGGGGACCAGGGTAACCGACTTCGTCAATAACACCAGGACCGCCTGTGCCGGACCGGGTGGCCAAGGCGGATTCCGCGGCGGAACCCAGACCACTGCCGGGTCCGCCACGGCGACTGCCTGAGGCGCAATCGGCTCGACAATGGAAAGGCCCCGGCCAATGGCCGGGGCCTTTCCTCGTCCTCCACTTACCGCTCTCGGGGACAGGTAAAAGGAGCTGCGGCGCCCTATATCCTTGCCGGGACCGGATCGCGCTCAGCCGAGCGCGAAAGCAACGCGTAAACGCACGCCGCAACGACCAGGCCAAGGTAGTAGCTGATGTCTCCACCGTTCAGCGCCTTGGCGATCGGGCCCTCGTAGATGCTGGTGTCCACGAATGGCACGATGACCAGCAAGGCGGCAAGAAAGGCCACAAGCGCACTGCCTTCGACTTGAACGGCCGACGCCCTGGAAAGGCGTCCCTTCCATGCCCCCACCAGCACGATGCCGATCCATGGCGCGATCCAGTAGGAGATGAGGAGCAGGAAGTTGTTGTAGAGGGTGAGCAGGTTGGCCGACGAAGCGTAGGCGAGCACCCCACCCACCGCCGCCAGAACCGCTGCCGCATACGGGCGCAGGAACGGGAGGTCGAGAGATAGCAAGGACATGGTCGAGGTATACGAATTGAGCGCGTTGGCGGTTGCGGTGCCACCGATGATGGCCAACTCGGCCAAGATGGCGTATCCCCCCATCAGGCTCTTGACGATGGCGATGGTGCTGTCGTTGCCCAATCCAAGCGCACCCGCCATCGCGCCGACGAGCTCGGTCCAGGTGCAGGCGAGAAACGAGCCGGCGAAGGTGTTCACGAATACCTTGCGGCGATCTGTGTTCTCCGGCAGGTAGCGGCCGTAGTCCGACGCGTACGGAGCCCAGCTGAAGGAGTAGCTGGCCACGGCGGCAAGAAAGATCAGGAAGGGGCCGTAGCTGAAGCCGGAAAGAGCCGCGTGGCCGATCTTGGCACCGGAGAGGTGGCTGATGGCGCTCACGGTCAGAGCCAAGAACATCGCCGCCTGAAAGTAGGCCATGACCTTCTCGAACCGGTGGATCACGTCATGACCGAGATATACGATGCCGAGCTGCACCGCGGTCATGATCACGTAGGAAGGCAGGAGGGACAAGTGGGTGACGGTGGAGATCGCCTCCCCGCCGACGGTGGTGTTGACGACGTACCAGCCCAGCGACGATACCGCGTTCATTGCGGCGGGCAGGTAGTTCCCACGCCTTCCAAAGATCCGGCGGACTAGAGGCATTTGGGCAAGGCCGTACCCGGTCGAGACCGCGGCCGTCGAGGCGAGCAGAGTCGAGGCGAGCAGGTTGCCGATCAAAACCCCGATCACTGACGGTATGAGGCCCAGCCCTAGGATCGGGCCAAGCAGGCCGACCAGGAACGGTGGCATGCCCATATTCGCCGACCACCAAAGGAAGAAGAGCTGTTTGGGTGAGCCCTTGCGCTTATCATGCGCCACCTGCTCTATCCCAAGCCGTTCCACGTTTTTCAACCCGACAGACATCTTCTCTCCATCTCCATAACGGTAGAGGCGAGAGAAAGTGGAGCTTGAGCATGGCTCGACCAGGATCAATCGCCCCTAAAGCGATGAAATCCCTGGGAGCACTCGCTAACCCTTGGGTGACTGACAGTCTATATCCTGCCGGGCCGGCTGCCAGGCATCTGGCGCGGTCAGCGACGCATCAGCGACTGAAGGCCAAGATCGTCGACGAACGGGCAGCTGGAGTGCCTCTCATGCCGCCCGGCGGTTGGTGCATCGCCCAGCCATAGCTGCTTCGAGCACCCGAGCAATGACCTCGTGTGCGCTCCGAGCAGCGCGAGCAATCGCTTGTTCACCACCGCCCTCCTTCCACATGCGCCAACAGACCTCGGGGCCCGAGCTGATCGGCCCTGGGCCCGCTCCGCCAAATTACGGGGAAATAGTCATGAAAAGGTAAAGGAAGTTCTGCGATCACATTAATCCTGTTCATGAGATACATCAAGGCCGCGCGCCGACAATGTCGGCCTGGGATGGCGAGGGAAGCGCGGCTCCAGAGCGGACGCAACCGGGATCCGGGGCCAGGGGATCGCCGAAGACCGCATAGGCCCGGGCCCTCGAGCCTCCGCATGCCAAACCGTAGGCGCACTCTCCACAGCCACCGGCAAATTGCGAGGGGTCGCGAAGGGATGTGAAAAGCTCGGAGTTGCGGTAGATGTCGACTATCGAGCGCTCGCGCACGTTCCCGCCGGAGAGGGGAAGGTAGCCGGACGGGTAGACCTCACCGAGGTGGTCGATGAAGGCGAAGCCGCGCGCCTCGCGAACGATCTGGCGTGGCGGCTGGTCGCCCATGTATCCGCCCTCGTGCTGGACCCGCACGTAATGTGGGGCCCCGACGGCGGTCACCCGGAATCCGACCTTCCCCTGATAGTCGGCCAGGTACTCGAGCACCCGCTCGTTCTCTTCGGCCTCGAGGCTCGACTTCAGATTCGCGCGCCCCATGGGGATAACGAAGAAGACCTCCCAGCTGGACACCTGGAGTGACTTGGCCAGGTCTCCCATGGCTTCGAGCCCTTCGAGAGTGAAGCGCCCGACCGAGGTATTGAGCTGAAGGGACATGCCCGAATCCACCACTGCGTGGGCCACCTGGATCGAGCGGTCGAAGGTCCCTTTCACGCCGCGGAAACGATCATGGATTTGTGGATTCGGTCCATCGATGGATAGGGAAATCGCCCGAACGCCCATATCGGCCCAGTGATGCACGAGCTCGTCCGTTATACGGGGGGTGACAGACGGGGAAATCGAGGTGATGAATCCGCGCGAAATGGAGGCCTCCAGGATCTCGTCCAGATCCTCGCGCTCCGAGGGGTCGCCGCCGGTGAAGACGACCACTGGCTTGAAGGTGAACTTTTCCGCCATGTCGTCGAGAACCGCTGATATCTCCGTGACGGTCAACTCTCCGGCGTTGCGATGCGGAATGGCCCGCGCTCGGCAATGCCGGCAATGCAGCTGGCACGCCTTGGTCACTTCCCACGTGAGGACGTGCATCGACTTCGAGAGATCCATGGTCAACCTCCATGAGGGTCCTGCACCTGGAGCCCGCTCGGCGGGTTCCATTAGCGACGCTATACCCCGAGGCAAGCCGGGCTTAGGGCAGTTCGTCCCTAAGCGGTCCCTTGAGGTCAATGAACAGGACGGCCGTCCGCGGTGTCCGAGAGGGAGCCCGCCTCGTTTACTCGACCGTTACCGTCTTGGCGAGATTGCGGGGGCGGTCGACGTCATATCCGAGCCCTCGCGCCACGTGATATGCGAAGATCTGCAGCGGGATCACGTCGATCATTGGCGCGAAGAGGGGATGCACCTGAGGAACGGCGACAAACGACTCGCCTCCGCGCGCCACCTCGGCATCGATCGGGTTGCCGACCAGGATCACCTCGGAGCCACGTGCGCGGACCTCCTCGACGTTGGCAAGCAGCTTTTCGTGCAGGCGGGTGCGAGTGGCAATCACTACAACGACGGCGTTTTCGTCCAGCATCGCGATTGGGCCATGCTTCAGCTCACCCGCGGGGTAACCCTCTGCGGGAAGGTACGAGATCTCCTTGAGCTTCAGCGCACCCTCGAGGGCCACGGGATAGCCGACGTGCCGTCCGATGAAGTAGAAGCGTGAGATGTTAGCGTGCTTGCGGGCCAAATCAGCGAGCGAGTCCCACAGCTTCAGGGTCTCGTCCATCTTGGCGGGGATCTCCTGGAGTTGCTGGTAGAGCTCAGCCACCTCCTGGGGATAGAGATGGCCGCGCAGGCGGGCCAGTTCAAGGGCAAGGAGCATTAGGGCGCCGATCTGCGCGGTGTGGGTCTTGGTGGCGGCGACTCCCACCTCGGGCCCCGCCCGGGTATAGAGGACGGCATCTGCCAAGCGCGCCATCGAGGAGCCGACCACGTTGCAGACGGCCAGGGTCTGTGCGCCAAGGTTCTTGGCCTCGTGAAGCGCTGCGAGCGTGTCCAGCGTCTCTCCGGACTGGCTCACGGCGACCACCAGAGTCCGCTCGTCCACCACCGGGTCCCGATACCGGAACTCGGAGGAGATGTCGAGTTCCACAGGAAGCTTGGTCCAGTGCTCGATCGCGTACTTGGCCACCATTCCGGCGTGGTAGGAGGTGCCGCATGCGACGATGAAAACCTTGTTTATGCGTGCCCACTCGTCGGCGTCGAAGGCGGTCACGTCGAGAGCGAGAGCGCCATCCGCGTTGAGGCGGCCGGCCAGGGTGTCGCGCAACGCCGCCGGTTGCTCGAATATCTCCTTCGACATGAAGTCGTCGAAACCAGCGCGCTCGGCCGACTCGAGTGTCCAGCTGACACTGAACTCCACCAGAGGCACGGCGCGAAGCGAAAGATCCGTCATCGAGGCACCTTCGGGGCCGACGATAACGAGATGTTCGTCATCGATATGGAAGAAGGACGACGCCCGCTCCAGAATGGCCGGAATGTCCGATGCCAGGTACCAGGTCTCGCCGTCGGTGCCGAGCACCATGGGGGCCATCCGCTTGAAGCCGACCAGCACCCCGGGCTCATCGACGCTGGTCACAACAAAGGACATCGCCCCCCGCATGCGTGCCGCGATTGCCGCAACCGCCTGAGCAAGGGAGGCGCCGCCGCGCATCTCCACTTCCACCAAATGCGCGATGACTTCGGTGTCAGTCTCCGAGGAGAAGACGTGCCCCTTGCCGAGCAGCTCCTCCTTCAGCCCTCGATAGTTCTCGACGATGCCGTTGTGGACGATGGCCACACGCTCGGTGCAGTCCATATGCGGATGCGCGTTGAAGAGAGTCGGAGCCCCATGGGTGGCCCAGCGCGTGTGCCCGATGCCTGCGTAGATCTCCCCCGTATGCGCAGAGGCCTCCTTGTCCAAGGCGAGAAGCGACTTGGTTCCACCAGCGGCGCGGTAGCGCGAGAACCCGCCCTCGCGATCATGCACAACGACTCCCGCGGAGTCGTATCCGCGGTACTCGAGGCGGTGAAGACCCGAGGTCAGCACCTCCACCGAAGCTCGTTTCCCGGTCACGGCGATGATCCCACACACGCCATATCAGACTAATCGGGAGCCGCCGACCGCGGCGGTTCGGCTGCTTCCGGCGCTAGGCGGGCTGATTCATGCCGCCCGCGAAGTAGGTCGCCACGTCGCAGGCCGTCTGGTCAGGCCCACATTGCACCTGCAGTATGAACTTGTCCCCCGCATTTAGCACCGCCGGCGTCTTGAAGCTAAAGCTCTGGCTGGTCAGCGAAAGCAGGTCGAAGATGAAAAGCGGCCTTGTCGTCGACGAGGAGGCGACGTACTGCTCGATTCGCACATAGCCGACCCCTCCGGCAAGGTTCTCCACCACCAGGTCCGTGAGGGAAAGCGTGCTACCTGCCGGAATCACATAGCTGGTCGAGTTGGAGGAGCCCGGCTGCGCGATTGTCTCCAGCGTGTCGTTGAAGTTCACGTTGACGAACTTTGGCGGAGGCGGCGCGGTGGTGGTGGTGGAGCTGGTGGTGGAGCTGGTGGTGGTCGAGGAAAGCGCCTTCACCTGGGAGGACACCGTGGAGACCTGCGAGGCCGCCTGGGAGAGTGCCGAATTCACGTTGGAGACCTTCTGGCTCAGCGCGCTCGAAGCCTGGTTCTGGGCCGCTATCGAGGGTGCGAGGGCGGACACCGCGACGTTCTTCACCGCCGGCTTGACGAGCGCGAACCAAATGGCCAGGGCCGCGGCAACCGCCAGCAGGGCCAGGCCAAGCCTCGAAAGGACCGGCCGTTGCGACATCTGCCCGTCGACGGAGACCGGATCTGCCCCGTCCTGCAGCACCTGGACCTTGAAGCGGTGCTGACGCTGCTGGCCCCTGAAGATCTTCTTGCGCGGCCGTATGCGGATCTTGACGAAATGGGACTTGCCCGGGATCAGCTGCATGGTGCGCGGGCGCACCATGAACGCGAGCGAATCGCTCGGGTCTCGAGTAACCACCGAGACGTTGGCGGGCGTGTTCCCGCGTGAGTCCACCGCCAACGACATCCGCGCCCGCACCCTGCCGCTCACCGACTGGGGTGCAAGGTCGACCTTGATGTCGTTGTAGGTGCCGACCTTGAGGTTGCCCTCCTCGACCACCGAACTGTCGGGCGAGTTCATAGGCACCACCATGGCGCCGAAGCGGGTGTCGCCAGGCTTGACGTCCGGGTTGCGCGGTGGCGCGAAGGTGATCTTCACCTTTTGGGAGGTGTTCGGAAAAAGCGAGACGCTTTGAGGTTCAAAAGTCATCCATGGCGCGGCGTCGCCGACCGGGGAAAAATTGAACTGCTCGACGATGTCTCCCGTGTTATAGACGGTCAGCGATGTCTCGGCATTCTTGCCGGGATCCACTGATACGTCGCCGGAATCAAGGACGGCCACTACCGACAAGACTCAACTCCCGTTATCACGCCCATCGGGGCACTTGGTGCTCGGGTTCTCAAACTTGGTTCACCTGCAACTGCGTATCGCTCGCCGGATCGAGCTCGCCCGAGCCCTCAATCAGGGTCGAGACACTGGGGACCCAGATGTTTATGGGCTGGCTGGGATTGGCCGGCGTGGGGGCATTGCCGAAGACACCCACAGTCGCCTCAGGGTTGACGACGGCGCTCATCCCTCCGGAGTTCACCGAGATGCTGGCATTGATGGAGTTGACCACAACCACGTCTCCCGAGGCGCTGGAGGAGAAGGTCGTGCTCGCACCAAAACCACCGATCATGACCGTGGCCACGTTGGGAGCACCCACCATGTAGGCGGTCGCCGAGAAGCAAATGTACTGCTGACAAAAGGCTGCATTGCCCGCCTTCATCTCGGCCACCAGCTGCGTGACCAGCTGGCTACCGTAGAACCCGCCCACCGCGATCGGCCAGTAGCCCATCTCGAGCACTCCCGGTCGGTACCCGCCAATGAGCACGTCGCAGCTGGACTGCGAGCCCGGGGCGGGGTTGCAGGACGCCTGGGAGCCGATCACATTAACAATGCCGTCGATGGCAACTGTGCCGGGCTGGCCGTTCAACAGGTATCCGTCATTCGACGCATATCCGTTCTGTAGGTCCACCTGTGCAGGCACATAGTCACAGGTTTGGTTTGGCTGGGAGGGCGGGCAAAGCGAGCCGTTGGAAAGATCCAGCGTGGTAAATCCACTCCCTCCGTGCACCGTGTTGTTCCCGGGTCCCGTCTCGAACGTGGTGTTGCCCCCCGTGCCAATAAGGGTGTCGCCGCCACCCAGGCCCACCACCAGCGAAGTGCCCAGTCCGGCCGTAATGGTTACCGTGCCCTGCGAGCCCACCAACACGTCGTTGTTATTGGAGCCGATGATGGCGGAGATCTTGTGGGAGGAGTTCTGATTGAGCGTCACTCCACCTCCCCAGCCACCCGAAACTGTGTTCGGCCCGACAGGCGGCAATCCGGCAATGCCGAGGGAGAATCCCGATGGGCTCACGTATTGGGTCTGGTCAGGGAGCTGAAGCGCGTAGGTAAGGGAGATGTTTACGTAGACGGCATTTGGCGCACCTGCCATGTCGAGGATCTCCGCCGCGGAAGTCGAGGGATTGATGGTGACGTAGGAGCCCGAGGGGGAGGCAGGAATGAAGTAGTCGGTGCCGGGAGTGCCCGTGAGGGTGCTGGTGCCGGGTCCGGACACCTGATAACTGACCCCGAACGGCTTACCACTTTGCACCGAAACGGAGATACCGGCGGTGCCGTCCTCGACCACGTTGTTGCCACCGGTGAGGACGACATTGGTTGGAGAGGAGCCCGACGCCCCATGGATGACATTGAAGGCGCTCGCCCCGGTGGTCGGCATGACGACTGTCCCCACGAGGTCCGGCGTGATCTGGTAATAGGCCGAGCCAACCAACTGAGGTGCACTGTCGGAGAGATCGATACTGACGGCCGCGGCTCCGGTGTTGGTCAAATTGAGGGTGTCGTTGCCGGTGCCAAGCAGCACCAGGCCACCCGTGCCGGCATTGTAGGTATTCGATCCGCCCATCGAGGTGATGACCGAGGTGAGGCCGTCTCCGGTGATGGTATCGCCCCCCGAGGCCGAATCGACGATGTTCTGAACTGAGTAGACGTTGTCAGATGCGGTTTGCGAGCCGCCCAGCAGAACCTGGAGCGAGCTGCTCGTCAGGTTCACGTTGGCGTAGTAGCCGGTGCCGAGCTGACTCAGGTCCAGCGTGTCGGAGCCACCTCCGCCAAATATGTTCACACCACCTGAGACCGGATCGATCAGGAATACGTCGCTGTACGGCGAACCCGTAAAGTTCTGAATTCCGCTGAAATGGTCCGCGATTGCAAGGGTGCAGTTGGAGAGGCCGAGAGCGCATACCTCACTATCGACAAAATCGAAGAGGACACCCTGCTTGTTGGTACTGCCATAGCTTGCGTAGCTGAGAGTGTTACCCGACGCGACCCCGTTGAAGGTGAGCCCGAAGGAGTTTGACTGGCCTATGAAAGTAGTGCCACCATACTGGGACCCGTCGAAGATCTGAATCCCGCTGAAGTCGTAATTCCCGCCGTTCCCGTTGGCAACCTTGCCGGTTGCGGCATCCAGGGTGGTCCCGGCCAAAAAGGCGTTGAGGTCGATAATGTTATTGCCGCCATAGCCGGTAATGGTCACCGGGACGCTCGAAGACATGTAAAGTCCCAGGGCAAAATAGCCGCGTCCAGCTGATGGCCCAAGAATGTTTGCCACCGGGAATGCGCTGCTCGGAGCGGCCAACGTATAGGCAAACGCCTCCGTAACGCTCGAGGACGGCGCGGTTGCCTCGACCACGAGGACGCTCCCCGCACTCTTCCCGACGTCGAAGTAAGTGCCCGCCGGCAGGCGGGTGGCGTCCAGCAGGTTGGACGTCCCGGCAAGGTCGAATGTCAGGTTGGGCAGGGTCGTCGTCGCAGCAGGCAATATGATGTCGACTCCGCCAGAACTCGGCGCGACATTGTCGAAGGTGGTGAAGCCCTGGCCGGACACCCACGCCGAGGCGGATCCAGCCGGCAGCACGCAGAACTGGTAGCCGAGCGGGCTCGGGCAGTCGGCAGCGTTGAAGTCGAGCACCGCCTGGCCCGGCTGGAGCGTAGCCCCTATGTCGAAGACGTTCTTGCCCGCGCTGTTCGAGAACAGATAGCCCGAGGCCGAGGTGTCGTCAAAAGTCGCAATGTATTGGCCCGTGTTGGTGGGTCCGTAGACAACCTGGAAGCCCGACATCTGCAGCGTTACCAGAGATCCGCCCGTAAACGTCTCGACTCCGGAAGGAGCGACTAAGAAGCTGGTTCCACCGCCGCCGAGCTGTGTTGCGAGGGCCGACGACGAAGCATCAAAGGTGTTGTTCGTCCCCCCAGCCGCGACCGTGAGGGTCGGCACCGGGCTCGAGGTCAGGTTGAGCGTCGTGCTCTTCGAGAAGGCGAGTGATGCGGTGCCGCTGGCGCTGGTGTAGAGGTAATAGATACCGTTCACCACCTGGCCGGTGAAAGTTGTCCCGTAGATCGAGGAGTTGTAGCTCAAGCTTGCGGATGTGCCCTGAGTAGCAGTTATCTTGAACTGCTCCCCGGCTTGGCCAAGGCGCGCGTCGAGATAGTTGTCGGGTCCGATCGCATTGAGTGTCACGGGAACGGGATTTCCCAACACGAAGTCCGTAAAGCCAGTCGAGGCTCCGACAATTGTCCCAACGCCGGCGGTAAGGGTCGGGGGAGGTCCAGGGGCCACCTCGCTCTGGAAGTACATCGTGGCGCCGCCGAAGGAAAGCGAGCAGGTGGCAGTGGCCGAACACGTATAGAGATCCACAGTCGCAAGAGCGGCGGAGCTGGTTGACAGGCGGGCAATGCTGAGACTATCGCCGCCGGGGGAGTTGGTGCCGACTGTCGAGCCCACAATGCTGTCGCCCGGCGCGATCGAGCTCACCGAAAACGTGTTCGCGTAAGTCGAGGAGCCATCGACCGTGGTCACTCCCGTGAAGATCACCGTGGCGCCTACGCCCCCACCGATGGTCACAGTCGAAGTGGAAGAGGTGAAGGTGGCCGCGATGCCAATGCCTAGGCCGGAGAAGTCGAGGGTCTGGGGGTTTGAAACGCAGGCGGCCCCGCAACCGATGCTAATCAGCCCCGGCGTGACTGTGGAGAAGTTGTAATGCGCGCCCGCGGGGCTTACGAAGCCCGTGAACCCGGAGAAGGTGGATACCGGCGCTCCTGTCGTGCCGGTGTTGAAACTCCCCGCGTAACTGCCGGTCACCGAAACCACAGTGCCGGCAGGAGCCTGGCTCAGGTCTAGCGTGTTCGGGCCCGTACCCGAAACGGTCAGGTTTAGCGCACTGCCTCCGTTGGCGAAGAAGTAGTTGCCGAGCGTCGAAGAGCCATTGATGTAGGCAAAGTCAGAGTAAGCGGTGCAATAGCTGCCGGTAGGGCACGAACCGCTGTAGACCGGTGCCGATGTGGAAAGATACCCGTAATGGTCGATGGTGTCGATGACCAGCGTGTCTCCGGAGAGGTTGGCTCCAGAGAAGTCCAGGACGTTTGTTGAAGCCGTGCCGGAACCCGCCAACGTGACCGAGACCAGGCCGGAATCCAACACTGTCAGGTAGCCCGAGGTGGGACCGTCGATGACCTTAACCCCGGCCGCCGAGACCAGACCGGTTGCCTGGAAGTAGAGGGTGGAAGTGCCCTGGCTGAGCGCACATCCGCCGGATGCTGAGCATGTGGTCAGATCGACCGTCGCTCCATTGTGGCTGCTTGTGGCAAGGGCGCCAAGCGATAGCGTGTCGCCGAATGCGGATCCTTGGATCGTGTCGTTGGGCGCGATGGAGTTCACATTGTAAAGATTGCCGGACACCGAAGGTGCCACCAGGACGGTAGGCCCAACGAAGGTGACGGTAGACCCTCCGCTGATGGTGGCCGACGACGACGTGGAACCGAAGGTGGCCGTGATCGGAACGCCGAGAGCTGAGAAGTTGAGAGTCTGCGACGTAGCGGCGGAAGTGCAGGTCCCCGAAGGGCAAGAGATGAATAAGGCGCCGGGCTGGGGCGTCGCAAAGACGTATTCAACGCCGGGGGAGCTGACGAAGTCGGAGAAACCGCTGAAAAGCAAGGATCCGACGCCGACCAGGGTCCCACTCGAGGGACCCGTAACCACCACCGAGACCGGTCCGGTGGGAGGCACCACGACCTGCGTCAGGTCCAAAGTGTTGCTCGCGCCGGCCGGGGCGCTCAGGGTCAGGCTCTGCACCCCGTTGGAGTAGAAGTAGCTCGGCACGTTGTTGGAGCCGATGATGGTCCCGAAGCCGGAGAAGGCGGTGCAGGTGCCCGAACAGGTGGAGGAGTA
>JAJYPE010000301.1 GCA_021795585.1 Actinomycetes bacterium
CACCGACCCGAGCGGCATGCGAGGGCTGCCCGATGTCTCCTAAAACGCCGCTGTGATCTCGGCGGTGAACATCTACGAGAGCTTCGACCCGGTGTATGGCCCGGGCTGGGTTCCGATCAGCGGGACCAGCGCTGCCACACCACAATGGGCAGCGGCACTCACGGTGATCAACCAGGCGGACAAGGCGCAAGGGTTTATCGCGCCCAAGCTTTACGCGCTTGCCACGACTTCCGCCTACTCGACCGCGTTCCACGACATAACCACTGGCAACAACAACTTCGAGGGGATCACCGGCTACAGCGCGACCACCGGATGGGATCCGGCCAGCGGGCTGGGCACGCCAAATGTGGCCGGCTTGATTAGCGCGCTCGCCAAGCACTAGCGCGGGTTGATCGCGCCTCCGGCCAAAAACATCCGCCGGAGGCGCGATCCGGCCCAAGCCTGGGCCCGCCGCAGTGGAATTAACCGGGCCAAGCCGCGCAAAGGGGCCGGAGCCGGGTCAGGCTTGATGACATGCACGAAACTCCCCTGCAGCTCGAACGCCTCCAGGGCATCTTGGACCGCAGCGCCGAGGAGGCGGGTGCGCACCTGCGTTCGATCGTCACCCCGGAGCGCCGTCTGGGCGCACGCCTGCTTTGCGACCGTCTTGTGGGCATGCGCCTCCTGGTGGTCGCAACCGCGACCGGCGATGGGCGCCCTTTGGCGGGCCCGGTGGACGGGTACTTCATCCAGGGCTCCTGGTACTTCGGCTCGGCCCGGGAGTCCGTGAGGATGAAACACCTGGCAAGGCGGCCGGCGGTCAGCGCCACACATGTAGCGGGCGAAAACTTCGCCGTCACCGTGCACGGCCAAGCCGAGCTCTTCGACATGGCCGATCGGGACCATCCCGAGCTGCGCGAAGCGATGCTTGCGCACTACCTTCCTCTTCAGGGTCCCGCCTTTGCGGAGTGGCTCGAAAATTCCGATGCCCTGGGGGCGCGAATCGAGCCCTCCAAGATGTTCGTATATTTCGCCCCAGGTGGATGACGCCTCCCCCTGGCGAGCCCTTGGGTTCGCGGACTCAGGAGTCCCGGAAGTTGTCTCCCGGATCTACGCCGAAGGCGCCGGGGCGTAAAAGAAGATCGCCGACCCTTGCTTGAAGCGGGCCGGCGAATCTGGGTTTCCTTGCTCCGGGGGAGAGACTCGAACTCTCAACCCCACGGTTAACAGCCGCGTGCTCTGCCAATTGAGCTACCCCGGAGTGTGCTCTTACAAGTTAGCAGGACCCCTTTGGGAGATACGCCGCTTTGGGGCTCCCGAAAACGGCGCCGATGATGGCCGAAGCGGCCGCTCTCAGGCCTCGAGCATCCCCTTGAGCTCCCCGTTGGCATCCGCCGTGCGCAACCTTACTTTGGCGCGATGCTCGAGCTGGCGGACCCTCTCCCGGGAGATACCGAGGCGTGCGGCGATCACGTCATCGGCGACGGGCTCGGGCGATTGGCCCAGGCCGTACTTCATGGTCACGACGGCGCGCTCCTTCTCGGTGAGAACGCCCATCGCCTTCACCAACGCCTGCCGAATTGCCGTCCCCTCAACCTCTGAAAACTCGCTGCGGGACCCGGAGTCCTCTATCAAATCCAGCAGAGTGGCCTCGCCGGAGCCGTCGCCGCCAAGGCTCTGGTCGAGGGAGACCGCATCGACTTGCAGGGCCAGCAGATCCGCTACACGCCTTTTGGGGAGCTGACTTGCGGTGGCAATCTCTTCCAGCGTCGGTTCGTGCGAGAGCTCCTGAAGCAATATTTGGCGTGCCCGCGAGACGGTGCCCAGCTCCTCGGCGACGTGCTGGGGCAGGCGGATGCTACCCTTTTGTTCACCGATAGCACGGGCCATGGCCTGGCGAATCCACCAGGTCGCGTAAGTGGAGAACCGGAACCCCTTGCGATGGTCGAACTTCTCGGCCGCCCGCATCAAGGCGATGTTCCCCTCCTGGATCAGGTCGAGGAAAGAGACTCCCCGGTAGCGATAACGCTTGGCAATGGAGACGACCAGGCGAAGGTTTGAATTGGTCAAGACCATCTTGGCCTCTTCGCCGTCGTCTATGAGGGCCTCGTCGGAGGCGTGCCCCCCACCGTCCAGGCATCGCTGCAAGGCCAAGGAGCCGATCTCGATCCGCTTGGCCAGGTCGGCCTCCTCATGGAAGCTAAGGAGAGGGTACTTGGAGATCTCCGCCAGGTACTCGCGCAGCGACTCCTCTGACTCCGGGCCGGCCGACGCCCTTTCGCTTTTCGTACTCACGGAACCCTCGTCAAGCCAAAGACCCCTTCGCCTCGCCCGCCGTCTGGTCCTCTTGTAGGCCATCGGCGAAATGCGCAAGCAGGACCCCGACCGCCTCGTCACGCGTTTCTGCCTCGCGGAGACGCCCCTGCCACTTTCGGATATAGCTGAGCGACTCCGAGATGGCAATTGCGCGCTCGGGAGCGAGCGACCCGGCTCCGTCAACCCTGCGGACTTCCCGCATCAGTGAGTCGACGGCCCGCTCGGCGTGCCGTTCAACCAGCCTGGAGATGACGTCCACCTCGTCTTCGTTGGACGGGTCGATCAACAGGCGCATGAGCAGGCCCCGTGCCGCCGCGGAGAGGCCCTCGGCGCTCTCCACCACCTCGTCGGGGGTGGTGCAGGTGCCGAGCGACCGTACCAGCT
>JAJYPE010000302.1 GCA_021795585.1 Actinomycetes bacterium
CTTGACCGTCTCGGTGCCATAGGCCATGGCGGCGATCGCCTGGGCGCCGCCGATGGAGTAGAGATGATCTACGGAGGCGATGTAGGCGGCGGCCAACGTCGCGTCGTCGATGGTTCCGTCCGGCCTGGGGGGAACGCAGAGAACGACCTCCTCCACGCCTGCAACTCGCGCGGGTATGGCGGTCATGAGCACGCTGGACGGGTACCTGGCCTTGCCGCCCGGCACGTAGCAGCCCGCCACCTCCACGGGGATGGTCAGCTGCTGGACGACAACTCCGTTGTGATGGAACTCGCGGTCTTCGTGCAGCTCGAGCTCGTAGTAGCCCCGGATTGCTTCTCCTGCCACCTCGAGCGCCTCGCGGAGCTCGGCGGGGATCCGCTCGTATCCGGCCTGCATCAGGGAACGGCTGACCTCGAGTTCGTCGAGCGAGACCTTGTCGAAGCGCTCCGTGTACTCCAACAGGGCTGCGTCACCCCTTGCCCGCACGGCCGCTACGATCTCCCGAACCACATCGGTAGGCGGGAAAGTCGCCGCCTTGGGGCGTGGCAGGTGGCGCAGGTAATCCCCCGCCGTCTCTCTCAGGTCCAGGGTCTTCAGCATTTGCGCCCTAGCCTAATCGGCCGCCTTGGCGCGGATTCCCGGCTCAACGGGCCGCCAATGGCCATAGTGTGTCTGCCATGGCGGGCGTCAAGGCTGAACTCTCATCGATGCAGACCGCTCTCGAGGAGATCGAGGCGCGGCTGCGCAGGATCACCGACGAGCTGTCGCGTGACCCCACCGACACGGTAAGCGTCCATCTGATCAGTGTGGAGCGCGCACTGGCCAGCGCGATCCGCGGGATGACCAAGGCGCAGAAGTCGGCCTAGCCGTCAGCCGCCTGGCGCAGCAGGAAGCGCTGCACCTTGCCACTGGGCGTCTTGGGCAGCTCCTCGACCACCACCACCTCCCGCGGATACGAGGTCTTGGCCAGACGCTCCCGCACCAGCTTTTGAACCTCACCCTCCAACTCCGGCCCCGCCTGCACGCCCGGCCGCAGGACAACATAGGCGCGGATCGACTCCCCGCGCAGCTCGTCCGGCACGCCGATCACCGCGCATTCGGCCACCTTGGGATGCGCCATCACTGCCGACTCCACCTCGAATGGCCCCACCCGGTATCCAGCGGTCAGGATCACGTCGTCGGAGCGCCCGGCAAAAAAGAAGTTCCCCGCCTCGTCGGTGGAGGCAACATCGCCTGTCAGGTAGTAGCGGCGGTCGGGGCTGAACCGCTCCGCGGTGCGTTCGGGGGCGTGGTAGTAGCCGGGGAACCAGAAGAGCGGGGACGAAGCCGCGTCGACGGCCACCTCCCCCTCGCTTCCGGGGCCCTGCTCCCTGAAGTCCGAGTCGACCACCACCGCGCGGATTCCCGGCGTCGGCTGCCCCATGGAGCCGGGGATCGCCTCGTTGCGCAACCGCAGGTCGTTGTGGTTGTTGATCACCATACCCAACTCGGTCTGGCCGTAGTGATCACGAATCTCCACCCCAAGGGAGGCCTTGGCCCAGGCGATCACCTCCGGGTTGAGCGGTTCGCCGGCGGAGGACATGACCGCAGGCGCGCCCGGCACCTTTCGCTCGCCGATGGCGCCCCGCATGGCGCGGTAAGCGGTGGGCGCAGCGGCGAAGTTGGTGATCCCGTAGCGCCGCCAGATCTCCTCGACCGTATTGGGGTCGAAGGGCCGGTTGACATAGAGGATACGGTGCCCGAGCATCATGGGGCCGATCAAGCCGTAGTAGAGCCCGTAAGCCCATCCCGGGTCGGCCAGGTTCCAGAAGCGGTCCGAATCGCGCAATCCGATGCCCAGGGTCATGTAGGCCTCGAACCCGGCCAGCGCCGAGAAGGGGACGGGAACCCCCTTGGGCGCACCCGTGGTGCCCGAGGTGTATAGAAGCACTATGGGATCCCGCGGATCGACCTCCGCATAGCCCTCCATGGGGGCCGTCGTCAGCGCGGCCGACCAGTTCTCGGTCCCCGGCGCCTCGCCATTGACCAGGAGAACACGGCAGCCGCCGATGGCGGCCATCTCGACCTTGGCGAAGTTCGCCTCGTCGGTGACGACGTAGGCCGCCGCCGAGTCCGTCACCCGCATGGTTATGGCGTCTGTCCCGAAGGCGGTGAAGAGAGGAACGTAGGCGGCGCCCAGCCTCCATATGGCCAACGCCGTCACCACCAGCTCGGGGCTTTTGGGGAGAAGAACCCCCACGGGATGACCCTTGGCCACGCCATTGGCGGCCAGATAGGCCGCCAAGCTGGCGGACTTCTCCTCGAGCTCCGCCACCGAATGCGAGCTCTCCCCATCCGGGCCGAGGTAGTCGAGGCCGCCCCTCCACGGACCCGCATCGACGATCAGACGGGCGAGGTTCCCGGGCCGGCGCGCATACTTGTCGAGGAGAGAGCCAACGTAACTCTCCGTCCAATCCTGAGCCATCGATCCTCCTGGAGATAGCCGATCGGCCAAAGCATACCCAAGGGAGGCAGGCCCAGGGGGGCCGTTTAGGGCGCTATGGCACTGGGACAGAGGTCCGCCAGCACGCAGGAGGCGCAGTCGGGCTTCTTCGCCTTGCACACCCGCCGCCCGTGCAGGATGAGTCTCAGGCTGAGACCGCCGCTCTCGGCCGGCGGCACCCAGGAC
>JAJYPE010000303.1 GCA_021795585.1 Actinomycetes bacterium
ATTAAGGTCATCGACCTTTTGGAGCCTTACGTGCAGGGTGGCAAGATCGGCCTCTTCGGTGGCGCGGGCGTGGGCAAGACGGTGCTGATCATGGAGATGATCAACCGCGTGGCCCAGCAGCATGGCGGCGTCTCCGTCTTCGCGGGCGTGGGCGAGAGGACCAGAGAAGGCACCGACCTCTGGATAGAGATGCAGGAGTCCGGCGTCATCGCCAAGGCGGCTCTGGTCTACGGCCAGATGGACGAGCCCCCGGGCGTGCGCCTTCGGGTGGCGCTGTCGGCTCTCACCATGGCCGAATACTTCCGTGACGTGAAGAACCAGGACGTGCTGCTCTTCATCGACAACATCTTCCGCTTCGTCCAGGCCGGCTCAGAGGTCTCCACCCTGCTTGGCCGCATGCCTTCCGCGGTGGGTTACCAGCCCACCCTGGCGGACGAAATGGGCGAGCTGCAGGAGCGGATCACCTCCACCAAGGGGCGTTCCATCACCTCCCTGCAAGCGGTCTACGTGCCGGCCGACGACTACACCGACCCGGCGCCTTTCACCACCTTCACCCACCTGGACGCAACCACCGAGCTCTCCCGCGCCATCGCCTCGATGGGTATCTACCCGGCGGTGGATCCATTGGCCTCCACCTCCAACATCCTGGCCCCCCACGTCGTGGGCCAGCGCCACTACGACGTGGCCCGGCGCGTGCAGGAGGTGCTGCAGCGCTACAAGGAGCTGCAGGATATCATCGCCATCCTGGGCCTGGACGAGCTCTCCGAAGAGGACCGGGTAACAGTGTCCAGGGCGCGCAAGATCCAGCGCTTCCTCTCTCAGCCCTTCTTCGTGGGCGAAGTCTTCACCGGCCTGAAGGGCATCTACGTGCCCATCAAGGAGACCATCGAGTCCTTCGAGGCTCTGGTCAACGGTGAGCTGGACGAGGTCCCCGAGCAGGCCTTCATGAACGTCGGCGGGGTGGAGAGCGTTCTCGCCAAGGCGAAGTCGCTCGAGGGCAACTAATGGCCGCCACCATGCACGCCGAGCTGCTGACCCCGGAGAGGTGCCTCTTCTCCGGGGACGCCACCTTCGTGATGGCGCGCACCGGCGATGGCGACATCGCCTTTCTGGCCAACCACGCCCCCTTCATCGGCACGGTGGAGATCTGCGTGGTCAAGGTCGAGCGCCCCGGCGCCACCGACCTCTTCGCGGCGGTGCACGGAGGCTTCGTGCATGTGGCCAAGAACCAGGTGACCATACTTGCGGACGTGGCCGAGCTGGCCGATGAGATCGACGTGGCCCGCGCGCGGCGCGCCGTCGAGCGTGCCGAGCAGGCCCTGGTCCACGCCAACGACACCAGTGTCGAGGCAGCGCTTCGCCGGGCGCACGTGCGTCTTGCGGTTTCGGAGACCTTCACCCGCCACTCCTGATCGACCTAGGCTGGCTGGCGGGCGGGAATCCCGCTCCCGGCTGGCTTCGAGTCGGAGGTGAGAGGTGGCCAAGGGCCGCTACGGCATCGTGATCGGATTTCCTCCCGACCTGGCCACCCAAATCGACGGGCTGCGCCGTGCCGTCGGTTCCCCCCAGCTGAACCGCATCGAGCCCCACGTAACCATCTTTCCCCCCACCAGCCTTCCCGATGGCGAATTCCTCTCCCGCCTGCTGGGGCTGCGCCGGCTGGCTTCTGAGTTCGAGCCGTTCACGCTGCGCATCGCAGGAGCCGGAGCCTTCGAGCACGAACTGGGCGTCCTCTACCTGAAGGTGGAGCGGAGCGAGGGACTGATCGCCCTGGAGGAGGGGGTACGCAGGGTCATGGATGCGCCCGCCCGGAAGCGGGAGTTCGTTCCCCACGCCACCCTCTTCGACAACGCCCCGCTCGCGCTGGCGGAGGAGGGCGTGCGCCTCTTCGCGCCGTTTTCCGCCGAGGTGGAGGTGGAGGGATTCAAGGTCCTGCGCATGGACACCCGCTCGACCTGGCACCGCTTCGCCGAGGCGCTTTTCGAGCCGGCGCGCAGCCGCTCGTTGGCGGGCGCCCCGGCCACCTTCTGGCGCACGGGGGAGGCTGGGGAGTGGCTCTTCCTCTACGGAGCCGACGGGCCTTCCTCGGAGTTCTCCTACCCCAGCTCTGCGGTTTCCTACGGGGTGACGCGCGAGGGCGCGGTCTCAGTGGCCGGGTTCAGGGGTGAGGAGTTGGCCTGCGCGGCGATCGCCTCCATATCGGGATCCACTGCGTATCTGGAGTGGGCCTGGGTGGCGGAGGCGGAGCGGGGCTCCGGGCTTTCCTCGATATTGCTCGACGAGCTGGCTTACGCGGCCGCCGAGCAGGGTATGCGCGCGCTTGTGGCCGTGCGCGGAACCTCCGAGGGGTGGGCCTGGAAACGGATGTCCGCAGTGCTCGAGGCCAAGGGGGCCAGAGCTTTCGAGCTCTGGCCGGGACCTCAGGAGCCTAACTGGGCGTACCGCCTCAGCTTGTTGAGGTTGTGGTAGGACTCGATCTTGCGCACCGTGCCTGACTTGGAGCGCATTACCAGCGACTGGGTCACCGCGCCGATCGAGTTGTAGCGCACGCCGTTCAGCAGCTCCCCGTCGGTGACACCGGTGGCTGCAAAGAAGCAGTTTTCGCTGTTGACCAGGTCCTCGGTGAGAAGGACTCTCCCGATGTCGTAGCCCTC
>JAJYPE010000304.1 GCA_021795585.1 Actinomycetes bacterium
TGCGGCCAAGTAGGAGAGCACGACCGAAATCATGAGATACAGGGGGGCGATTGCCGAGCGCAGCACCAGCGCCAGGAGCAGACCGATGATGAGGACCACCACCGGGACGATTGTCACGAGGTCGGAGTTCGAACTCGAGGAGATGTCATAAGCCGCCGCTGCCTCGCCGGCGACACCGTATTGTGCGGCGCCGTGTGCATGAGCGACTGAGGCCACCTGGGCTCGCACGGTCGGGGTGGCGTTCAACGCCGCGGTCGTGGCCGCGTTACCAGCCGACAGCGCGGTGGCAAACAGGACCGTCCTCCCGTCCTTCGAGATGAACTGGAATTCCGATCGGTACGCCTCGTAGATGCGTGGCGTGATGTTCAGATTCGCCGGCTCGACCGCAGGCAGGTTGTTAGGCGCACCGAGCAGCGAGTGCAGCTGTGAGAGCTGCGCCGGGGTCAGGGGGGTGGTCAGAGGGTTCAACGGTCCGAAGACGGCCTTGAAGGATGACTGCTTGGCCAGGTCGCTCTGAAGAGAGGCAAGGCCGGGGAGGTTGCCCCAAACCGAGTTGTTGAACTTGAAGATCACCTCGGTGGGGTTGAAGCTTGACGAAGGGAACTGCTTGTCAAGGATCTGGTTGCCGTAGTAGGAGTCTGTTCCCTTTGGGGCGTTGGTGGTTCCGACGAAGCCGGCCGGGGAGTTGCCCAGGGAAGCCAAGGAGAGCGCGCCGAAGAGGATTATCCCGAATGCAAGAGTGGCGCGCGGCTTGCTGACGACTCGCGCAGCGATCCGGCCCCAGAGTCCGTGCCTGGCTTCTCCTGGATGCGTCTTGGTCGGCCAGAAGACCGCCCGGCCGAGAATGGCGAGCAGGGCGGGCAGCAATGTCAGGCCGGAAAGAAGCATTAGCGCGATACCTATGGCCAACGGCCAGCCAAGGCCCTTGTAGAAACCGAAGGACGCCGTAGTGAGCGAGAGCAGGGCCGCGATGACCGTAGCGGCCGAGAAGGTGATGGATTCGCCCACTTTGGCGAGCGCGAAGGCGACGGACTCTTTGGGCCCTCGTCCTCGGCGCAGCTCCTCACGCACACGGAAAACGAGGAACAAGCCGTAGTCCGTCCCGGCTCCAATGATGAGGATGATGAAAAGTAGCTCCGTTACGAAGGAGACGCTGAATCCTGCTTTGGAGGCCTCGGCAATCACTGGGCCCCCGGCGATCACCACAAACACTGCCGGCAAAAGGGTGACCAGTGGCGCGAGCAGTGCCCTGAATACCAGGAGAAGGACAGCGATCACCAGAATGATCGAATAGTTTTGGGCCTTTCCGGGACCCGCCGCATTGCCCTTGTTTGCGTCAACCGAGGTGGCCACCTGTCCCGCCAGGTGCACCGATAGGTCGGCTGGCTTGGGCGTGGAGGCTATCGCGGAGCGGATGTTGGAGACGAGCGTGGTGATCCCGGTGCTGGCGAAGGGATTGGCTGTCGAGACGATGGCGCTCTGGATCGCGCGTTGATCGGGGGAAACGCCCGCGACCTTTACCGAGATGACAGTCGGAACCTTGGCTATGGCTGCCTCCACCTTTGCGTATGCCTGCTTGTCCGCGGGCGTCAACGCCGGGCCGTTTGTCTGGGCAACCAGAACGACCTGTGCGTTGTTCGCATTTTGGAAGGGCGATGCAAGTTCCGCGGCCTTGATGGACGGTGCGTTAGCGGGAAGGAATGCGCGGTTGTCGTTCTTCACCACGCTCGACAGTGAAGGCAGGAAAGCGACGGAGGCAATGGTGAGGATGATCCAGGCTGCGACAATGGGCCACCTGAATTTGACCACGATCCTGCCGAGGTGCTGGAAGAAATTTGACACTGGGAGCTACCTTCCTGAAGCGCTTTGGCGCCTAACAATCCTTGTCGACTATGTCTTGGTCCTCGTGGTCCGCGAGCCGGGCGATTATCGCGTCGAGTGTGGTGAGCATCTGGGCGAAGGCCTCCTCGCCTACCGCGGCAATCGCGGCGTCGAGCGGCTGCATTGCCTCCCGCAGCTTGCCGGCAGCGGCACTACCGTGCGTGGGGGAAAGGGTGATCAGCGTCCGCCTGTGGTCCGTAGGGTCTTCGTGGCGCTCGACGAAGCCGAGCTGGGCCAACGAGGTCAACATCTGGGACGCGGTCGCCAAGGAGATCTGCATCTGCTGGGCCAGGTCGGACACTGAGACCGGCGAGAGCATCACAACGTGGGAGAGCATCATGAGCTGGCGGGGAGACAGTTCGTGTTCGCTGCGAAGCCCCCGTGAATCTGCGTGCCGGCGCAGGTGCCGGATTACCGACGAAAAGCGGGCGAGCAGTGCGAACGGCCTCTCGGTCGAGACGCCGCCTTGTCCGCGCCTTTCCTGGGGCAGTCCTTCTCCCGTCAAGCTCACTCCTTATGGCACCAGAAGGTTGGGATTACAAAAACTTTAAATAAGTAAAGTAATTACCCTCCAGAATATTCCCGAACGGGAGGAGCCGCAAACCGGTTTCAGTGCCGTAGCCCAGGGCGGCGGTAGTATCGGCCCATGTTGCGTCCTGAAAACTGGATCAACCCAGCGGGTGAGAGTCCCGCCCGGGTAAAGGCCGGAAAGCCCGGTAGCAGGCCCCGGTTCGTCGTCGAGAGGCGGCGGGCTGAGCGGGGCGTCAAGAG
>JAJYPE010000046.1 GCA_021795585.1 Actinomycetes bacterium
TGCGCTCGATGCGCACGGCGATCGCCGAGCCGAACGTGATGATAAAGATACCCGCGACCTCCGAAGGGCTTGGGCCGATCGAGGAGGCCGTGGCGCAAGGCACAAGCGTCAACGTCACGCTTATCTTCTCAATCGAGCGCTATCGCGAAGTGTTCGCCGCCTTCCTGAAGGGTGCCCGCCGTTTCTTGGATGCCGGGGGCGACCCAGCGGCCTTGGCCAGCGTGGCCTCTTTCTTCGTCTCACGCCTCGATACCGCCATCGACCCCCTTCTGGTGCAGGCGGGGCGGGGTGATCTGGGCGGCAAGGCCGCGGTTGCCCAAGCTCGGTTGGCATACGCCGCCTTCCGCGAGATGGCGTCCGCCCCGGAGGCGGTGGAGCTCTTCTCCAAGGGGCTGCGTCCGCAGCGCCCGTTATTCGCCTCGACGTCGACCAAGAACCCCGCCTATCCCAAGCTGCTTTACGTCGAGAACCTCATCGGACCCGACTCCGTGAACACCATGCCGCTCGCCACCGTCGAGGAGATGCTCGCGCACGGTGATCCGCGGCGCGCCACAGTCGTCGACCAGGTCGAGGAGGCACGGCATCTGCTCGAGGGCGAGCTTCCGGCGGCAGGGGTCGACCTTGCGTCGGTTACCGCCGAGTTGGAGGTGGCCGGGGTCGAGTCGTTCTCGAAGTCCTGGGCCGGATTGATGTCCGAGATCGAGAAGAAGGCGGGCACCCCGGCCTAACGGCCGTGGACGCCGACCCAATCGACAAATGTAACCAAACAAAGGAGATCCGGCCATGGCCACAAGCGACATAGCGACGCGCATCCTCGAAGGCGACGTCACACTCTGGGTCGACAACAGCGTGGCCGCAAACCGGCTCGGCTGGCTCCGGGCGCCCGAGGCGACACAGGAGGAGCTGCATGACCTCACGCGGTGGGCGGAATCGATCGACCAGTCCCACATCCTGGTGCTGGGCATGGGCGGGTCCAGCCTGGGACCGCGCGTCTTTGCGGAATTTCTCGCCAACCAGGGCGGATCCCAGCGCAAGGTGACGGTCGTGGACTCCACCGACCCTCGTTCCTTCGCAGACATCCCCTTGACTGACACGGCGTTTGTGGTCTCCTCCAAGTCGGGCACGACGGTGGAGACAGAGGCCTACCGGCACTTCTTCTTCGAGCGAATCCGCCACCCCGATCGCTTCTTTGCCATCACCGACGCCGGCACCCCACTTGCCGAGGCCGCCGCCGAACTGGGCTTCAAACGGATCTTCACCACCCCCGAGGATGTCGGCGGGCGCTTCTCCGCGTTGACCTACTTCGGAACGGTTCCCGCCGCGCTGGCCGGCCTGGACCTGGCCGCGCTATTCGAGGCGCTACCAAAGGTCGACATCGGGCGCTGGGCCGCATCCGGCGTGGAAATCGCCGAGGCGGCGCTTGCGGGCAGGATCCCGGTCCAGCTGGTGCGAGCCCACCAGGACCGCGCTCTGGGCATGTGGACCGAGCAGATACTGGCCGAGAGCACCGGCAAAGAGGGCAAAGGCCTGCTTCCGGTCCCGACCCGATCCACCGAAGGCGAGTACCAGCACTCGACACTCGAGTTGGCCGCCGACGGCATCGCGGGCCTGGCATCGCATCTCTTCGGGATGGAGGTGGCCACCGCCGCGGCGGGGCACGTGCTGGGAATCGACCCCTTCGACGAGCCCGACGTAGGCGCCTCCAAGGCGATCACCCGCCGCATCCTGGCGGGTGAGAAATTCGACCCGAAGGTCCCGAGGGTCGGCCTCGACGAACTGGCCGCGTACCTGGAGACCGAGCTGTCCGAGGGGCAGTACGCGGCGCTCAGCGCCTACCAGCCTCTGGGATGGGAAGACGATCTCTACCGTTTGCGCGATGGACTGGCCGCCCAGCTGCCGCTCCATCCGGTCACCGCAGGGCTGGCTCCCCGGCACCTGCACTCGACGGGCCAGCTGCAAAAGGGCGGCCCCAAGCTGGCCCACGTCGTTCAAATCGTCTCGGCCGACTACGGCCCTCGCGTCGCGATCCCCGACATGGACACTGACTTCAACTCCCTGATCCGTGCTCAGGCCGACGGCGACGCGGTCGTCCTTGGAGAACGCGGGCAACGGGTTACCCGGGTAATAGTGGACTGAGGTGAACTCATGGAGCGGGCGGGATTTGCCAACTTCGATCTCCTGACCAGCGATGACCCGGCGTCCGAGGTTATCCCGCTGGTCTCGGAGGTCGCCAACGGCGGGACGGCTTCGCTTTTCCTGACCGGCGGCTCGCAGGCCAAAGTGGTCTACCCCCGCCTGTTCCCCGCCCTGACCACCGATCCCTCCCTCTCGGGAGTTCATCTCTACGTGGGGGACGAGCGCCTGGTTCCGCTCGCCGACCCCGACTCGAACACCGCGATGCTCGATTCGATCGCCGGGGCCACCACCGGTGCCGGCGAGATAGTCTCCCCCACCCGCGTCTTTTCCGCTTCCATCGCCGCTGGTGACGAGCCACCCCGTGAACTCCTGCGCGAGATTCTCGACTGGTGGAGCGTCCAGCTGGAGGCCGCGCCGCGCCCCCGGATCGTGCATCTCGGACTTGGGCCCGACGGGCACGTCGCATCGATCTTTCCGCATTCTGACGATCTCGGCCTGGCGACGCCGCAATGCCGGGTCTCGCTCGACACCACCGGCCTGAATCGGCACCTGCGCGTCTCGGTGACCATGGACTACATCGACGGTGCGGATTTGGTAATCCTTGGCACCACCGGTGGCGCCAAGGGCAAGGTGCTCAAGGCGGTTCTGGAAGACCCGACCTCTTATCCGGCGGGCCGCCTCAGCCCCAACCGGCTGGCGATAGTCATCGACCGGGAGGCGCAGGCTTCCCTCGAGTGATACGAATGCCCACGGGCCAAGTGGTTTCGCCTACAAGCTTTCAGTCGGCCTAGAGTTGGCATATGGCTTATGATCTCACGGCGCTGTCGACCTCTGAGCTGATGGCAAGCGCCGCCAAAGTACGCGACTCCAATCGCGGACGCTACCTCACCTTTAGCCCTAAGGTCTTCATCCCGCTAACCAGGCTCTGCAATGATGCCTGCGGATACTGCACCTTCGTGCGCAGGCCCAGCCAGGTAAAAACCCCGTTTCTTTCCATGGAGGATGTTCGGGCGATTGCCGAGGCCGGAGTGGCGGCCAACTGCCACGAGGCACTGTTCACCTTGGGGGAAAGACCTGAGAATCGCTGGTCCGAGGCCCGGACCTGGCTCGAGGAGAACGGCCATCCGAGCACCGTCGATTACCTTGCCTCGGTGGCCGGCCGGACTATGGCCGAGTTCGGCCTCCTGCCGCACCTCAACGCGGGCGCGCTGACTCCGGAGGAGCTGGCCGCGCTGCGGCCCGCATCGGTCTCCCAGGGAATGATGCTCGAGAGCATCCGCCCGGACTTGGAGGCACACAGGGCGGCGCCCGACAAGGCGCCTGCGCGCCGCCTCGCCACCATCAAAGCGGCCGGGGAGCTGGCGATCCCCTTTACCACCGGGCTCCTCGTGGGAATTGGCGACAGCGAGGCCGACCGGGTCAAAGCGCTGCGCGAGCTAGCGGCACTGGCCGAGGAGTACGGGCACATCCAGGAAGTAATCATCCAGAACTTCCTTCCCAAGCCACGCACTCGTCTGGCGGGGGCACCCCCGGCCGACACCGAGACCTTTCTCCGCACCATCGCCTTGGCGCGCCTGATCCTTCCCTCCGGCGTGCACCTGCAGGCCCCTCCTAACCTCAGCGACGACGTCTCCGGGTTGGTGGCCGCCGGCATCGACGACCTGGGCGGCATCTCGCCGGTCACCATCGACCACGTCAACCCCGAACGCCCCTGGCCCCATCTGGACAAGCTGGCCCGTCAGGTCGAGGAGCTGGGCTTCAACCTGGTGCCGCGGCTGGCGATCTACCCTGAGTTCGCTTCGGAACCCGGGCGTTGGCTGGCGGAGCCGGCCCGCTTCCCGGTCCTGGACCATGCGGATGCGTCAGGCTATGCGCGCGAGGACCACTGGGTCTCCGGTGGCGAGGAGCCATCGCCGTCGCTCTTCGAAGAGCGGCCGCTGGCCACCAACCTCGCCGTCTTCCGTCCGCGGAGCGACTCGGGATCCGGTCCGCTGGCCGAGCTCCTCGAAGCGGTGGATGCCGGGCACGAGCCCGACACCGCCGAGATCGAGCTGCTCTTCTCCGCGCGCGGCAACGACGTTCGCCGGGTCGCCGAAGTCGCAGACGGCCTGAGGGAGCGCATCGTTGGCGACGACGTCACCTTCATCGTCAACCGCAACATCAACTACACGAACATCTGCACCTTCCGCTGCCGTTTCTGTGCGTTTTCGAAGGGCCCCCTTTCGCTGAATCTGCGGGGTGCGCCTTACACGCTGTCAATGGACGAGTTGGCACAGCGGGTGACCGATGCGGCCGGGGCCGGGGCCACCGAGGTGTGCCTTCAAGGGGGCATACACCCCGACTTCGACGCGGAGTATTACCTTGACGTAGTGCGCACCGTGAAGGCAGCGGTTCCCGAGATGCACGTGCATGCCTTCAGCGCGCTGGAAGTCCACGAGGGTGCGCGCCGGGCGGGCCTCGACCTGGAAGAGTACTTGGGTCTACTGAAGGAAGCCGGACTGCGTACGCTGCCGGGCACGGCGGCCGAAATACTCGATGACGAGGTGCGCGAAATTCTTTGTCCGGACAAGATCCGCACCGAGACCTGGCTGGAGGTGCACAGGGCCGCCCACGCGGTGGGCCTCAACTCCAACGTCACCATAATGTTCGGCTCGATCGAGCGTCCAGCTTCCTGGGCCAAGCACCTCAGCCGCACCCGCGAGCTGCAGAAGAAGACGGGCGGCTTCACCGAATTCGTGCCACTCCCCTTCGTCCACATGGCAACCCCCATCTACATGCGCAAGCTGGCACGGCGAGGTCCGACCTTCCGTGAAGCGGTGCTCATGCACGCTGTGGGGCGCATAGCCTATGCGTCCACTATCCCGAACATCCAGGCATCCTGGGTAAAGATGGGCGTCTCCGGGGCCCAGGAGCTGCTTCGCTCCGGTGCAAACGATCTGGGCGGCACCCTGATGGAGGAGAACATCTCGCGTGCGGCGGGGGCATCGCACGGTCAGGCACTGGAGGCGGACGACTTCCTTTCGATAACCGCCCCCCTCGGACGCCGTCTGGTTCAGCGGTCCACGCTCTATGGGCATCTGCGCAGGTTTGACGGCCAAAGCCGGGACGCGGGATGAAGGGTGCCGGCATGAACGGCGGCACTCGGTCCTCCCACAAACGGACCCGCTTCGAAGCCAAGCCGCACGAGTCGACGCTTCTGCACGACGAGGTGGCCGCACTGGTGGAAAAGATCGCCCCGAACCAGAACAAGGACCTGGTAACCCAGCTGTTCAACGTGGTGGTCAACTTCGCCAGCGCAGACCTGGACCGGCTGGATCTGAAGATCGCAACAGGCGCCCTTACGGAGATGCACCAGGCGTTCACAACCTTCCAGCCCTGGGCGGGGCGTCGAAAGCTCACTATCTTCGGATCTGCTCGGACCCCCCAAGGACATCCCGACTACCTGGCCACGGTCGCTATCGCTCAGGCGATGCGCGAGCTTGGCTGGATGATCATCACCGGCGCCGGCCCCGGGATCATGGCGGCGGGCATCGAGGGCGCGGGGCGCGACAACTCCTTCGGAGTGAACATCAAGCTGCCCTTCGAGCAGCGCCCCAACCTCTTCATCGAGCAGGACCCAAAGCTCGTCGAGATGAAGTACTTCTTCACGCGAAAACTCATCTTTACCCGGGAGTCACAGGCCTTCCTCGTCCTCCCTGGCGGCTTCGGGACCATGGACGAGGCCTTCGAGCTGCTCACACTGATGCAGACCGGCAAATCCCAGCCCGCGCCGATCGTCCTCTACTCCTCCGCCGAGAACAACTTCTGGAAGGAGTGGGAAGGCTTCATGCGCGAGAGGCTGTTCGAGGGTGGATACGTGAGCGGCGAGGATGACAGCCTCTTTCTGATCACCTCCGACCAGGAGGCGGCCATCGCCGAGTTCGACAGTTTCTACTCGAACTTCGACTCCCTGCGCTGGGTCGGGGACCTCTTGGTGCTTCGGGTGCGAAAAGGGCCCACCCAGGAGGAGCTCGACCTTCTCAACCAGCGTTACGGCAGGATATGCGCTTCGGGCACCATCGAAGGCATCCCCATCACGGGTGCCGAAAAGGGCGACCGTGACGGCCTCGAACTCGAGCGCGTGGCGCTCCGCTTCGACCGCTCCTCCCACGGCGCCCTACGCCGCCTCATCGACGACCTAAACAACCTTTCAAGCCTGCCCTTGGGGGAGTCGATACAACTGGGGTGAGAACCTGTCAGTACTGCGGCCTTCCGGCCGCCGCATCCGTCACCAGGTGCGCGTACTGTGGCAAGGACATGATGGGAACGGGAACCTATGAGCTGGTTCCGCGCTCCACGCACTTCACGCTCGGGACCCCCGGATCCGCACTGGCCGAAGCTCGCCTCGAGGGCGGCGTCTGGCGCATCTACGGCCGAGGCTCCACGGATGCCAGCCTCTCCATGCTCCCCATGCGGCGGCAAGGAAGGTACAGCGTCGCGCTGCTCGACGAAGCATTGTCGCGAGCGGCAACCGTGGTCGTGCGCACGCGGTCCGAGCCCGGCGGCCCGGAGCGGCTCCTCGCCGCCGTAAATGACGACCTGCGGACCTCGCTGGTCATCTACACCGATGGGCCGACCGGCCTCCACATGGTAAACCGCCTCGGCGACGTGGTGGCGCTTGCCTCCCCGAAACCAGGAGGCGCCATGGCCGGCCTCGACATCATCTCCATGGGTTCGGACCGCATGGCAGAGCCGGTACAGATCTTCGGGATATTCCTCTCTCTGATCCTGGCCCGCTTGGCCAGTCCGGCATGCTCATTCGCCGACCTGGACCATATCTGCCTGGACGCCTCCAGCGAGAGCTGATCCGGCTCCCCCGGCAAGATCCTAAACACCGCCTCTGTGCTAACTTTTGCCCGAGGGGTGATGTCATGGGTGTCAAAACATATGTCGTCCCGGTCGAGCTGACCGGCTGGAAGACCCAAGACGACACCGGAGCGGTCCAGTTCAGTTGGGACTATGACTCAGGCCGCGAGAAGCTGCTTTCGCTATACGAGAAAGGCAAGCGCCGGCAATGGGATGCCAAGGTTCGCATCGACTGGGACCGCCAGGTCGATCTCGACAATCCCCTCGGCAACGAGGACTACTACGTTCCCATCTACGGGTCGCCCGTCTGGGAGCGGATGGATGCCAAGGCCCGTGGCGAACTCAAGCTGCACCTTGCGACCTGGCAGTTCTCTCAATTCCTGCACGGGGAGCAGGGAGCGCTCATCTGCGCCTCCAAGATCGTCCAAAACGTGCCGGACATGGACGCCAAGTTCTACGCCGCGACGCAGGTCATGGACGAGGCCCGTCACGTCGAGGTCTACTCCACCTTCCTGAACAAGCTTGAGCTGGCCTATCCCATAAACCCGAACCTGCGCAGCATCCTGGACCAAGTGCTAAGCGACTCACGGTGGGACATGACCTATCTGGGAATGCAGGTCCTCATCGAGGGGCTGGCGCTGGCCGCCTTCGGAATGATCCGCAACCTAACCGGCAACCAGCTGGCCCGCGACTTGACCGCCTATGTGATGCAGGACGAGGCCCGTCACGTCGCCTTTGGCCGCAACGCGCTGCGTGATTACTATCCCCAGCTCACGGAAGCGGAGCGGACCGAGCGGGAGGAGTTCTGTGCCGAGGCCTGCAATCTCATGCGCAGCCGCTTCCTGGCGCATGAGGTCTGGGAGACCCTAGGGCTCGGCACCGACGAATGCCTGGAATGGGTGGAGCGCTCCGAGGCACAGCAGACCTTCCGCAGCCTCCTCTTCACTCGCATCGTGCCCGTGTTGCGGGACATCGGCCTCTTCGGGGAGACGTTGCGCTCGGCCTTCGAGAAAATGGGCGTCCTGGCCTTCGCCGACACCGACCTCGATGCCCTCATGGCCGATGACGAGCGAGTAGCGACGGAGATCGACGAGGCACGCCAGGCCGAGGTGGACTCCGCCATCCGTGCCGGCGACGATCCCGCTTAGCCGCTCAGCTGAAGCTCGAAGACGGCGGGATGAAGCGGTAACCCGCTCCCCTCACCGTCTGGATCAGCGGCTCATGCCCCGCAATGTTTATCTTCTTGCGCAAATACCCGACGTAGACGTCCACGATGTTCGATCCGGGGTCGAAGGAGTAATCCCACACGTGGTTCAGGATTTGGATCCGGGACAGCACCTGATGCGGGTTGCGCATGAAGAGCTCGAGCAGCGACCACTCGCGCTGGGCGAGTTCGATGCGCTTGCCACCCCGGAACGCCACCTTGGACAGCATGTCGAAGGTGACGTCGGCGACCTCGAGCGTGGTGAGAGACGCTGAGTCGTAGGTGCGCAGCGCAGCACGTATTCGCGCCAGCAGCTCATCGAATGAGAAAGGCTTGGTGACATAGTCAGTGGCCCCGGCGTTCAGGCCCTTCACCTTTTCGGCCACCTCGTCACGCGCCGTCAGGATGATGACCGGCTTGGAGAACTTGTCCGCCCTCCACTGGGCCAGGACCGACTTGCCGTCGCGCAGAGGCAGCCCGAGATCCAGAAGAACGAGGTCGATGTCGTCCGCGATGGTTGGCACCACGCGGGCAGCCGACTCCCCGTCGGAGATGACGCTGGTCGCATAGCCCTCGGCGCGCAACCCGCGCGACAGAAAGCTTGCGATCTGGGGATCGTCCTCGACGATAACGATGTTCATCGGTTCTCCCTGATCTGGTTCCGGCCGCCCGTTTCGGACCGTCCGTCTTTCATGCCTGCTCCTCCACCGCGCCGTAACCGTTTACCAGGCTGAGCGGAAGAACAACGGAAAACTCAGCGCCGCCCAGCCGTGATCGCCCGACCAGCGCCGCTCCGGAATGGGCTTTGGCCACCGCATCGACGATGGACAGGCCAAGCCCCGCGCCCTTGGCGTAGGTCCGCGAACCGCGCTCGAAGCGCGCGAAGATGGAAGCCTCCATCCCTACCGGCACCCCTGGGCCGGAGTCCCCAACCGAAATGGTTAGCAGGTGCAGATCCGCGCGCGCGGCGATCTCAATCTCGTCTCCGTCTCCGGTCGCCTTGACCGCGTTCTCGACCAGGTTGAGAATGGCGCCCCGAAGCTTGGGCGCGTCTATTAGCAATACCAAATCGGGAGGCTCGACGTAGGTCCAGGACCGTGGCGCCATCACGGAGGCGGCCGCGAAGACGTCCGCCATGAAGGCTCGCAGATCGACCGGCCCGGTCTGCAGGAAGTCACGCTCCATGGTCCGGCCGAGCATGAGCAGTTGGTCGATGAGCCGGCTCATGTACTGGATCTCCTCCAATGCGTACTGAAGGCTCTCCTGGTTCTCCGGACTGAGCGGCTCGCCGAGGCGATCGATCAGCTCGAGGTTGCCTCGCACGATTGTCAAGGGAGTCTTCAGCTGGTGGGAGACGTCGGAGAGCAGACGCCGCTGCTCGGCCACGGTGGCATCGAGCCGGTCGATCATGTGATCAAAGGTCTTGGCCATGGTGCCCATCTCGTCGTCCGGGCCGCGGTAGTCGAGCCGCCTGCTCAAGTCTCCGTCGGCTATACCTGCCGCCGTGGAGGTGATGCCGCCCACCATGCCGAGCACCCGGCGCAGCAGCAGGTAACCGGCACCCACGGTGAATGCGACAGCGATGGCGGCCTCGGCGATGGCCAGGAGCATCACCTGGCGGCTCTCCGAGAGTAGGCCGGTCTCATTCGCTGCGGCGATGAACACGCCGACAAGCCTGGTCCCTTGCCGGATCGGCGAGGCGATTACCAGGTACTCCTGGTTCCCGGCCGGAACCCCTTGCACCACGGTGGCCGTCGGCGCCACCGCCAGCCATGCCTTGATCTGGCTGGACTTCAGAAGCTGTTGGGAGCCCCGGGAACCCAGTGTCGCACCACCCTTGATGCCGACCATGATCGCGCGCGACGCGTCCACCTGATGACTGCCCAGGTAGCGCGAAGTCGTACTGAAGATCGATGAGCCCGGGGCTGCGGCGAGCGCGCGGCTGTACTCACTGAGGTCGTCGACGAGGATACCGCGCGTGATGGCAAAGGCGTGGGACTTGAAGGTCTGGGCGACCTGGACCGAAACCAAGCCGAAGACGGCGGCGGTGACGATCGAAAGGCCGGCAATGAGCCGAGGAACGGTTCCGATCCTCCAATGCCACATCTTTCCGGGACCAAGGCGCGCGCCGCGCCGACTTGTCGGCACGGATTCTCCGGCCTGGTCCGGCGCCGAGGGGCCCGGGCCCAATGCAGCCGGGCCCAGAGACTCTTCGGCCCCCTCGGGAACTGCTCTCAATTATCCCCACCCGACGAATCCGACGAGTTGGTAGTGGTGGTCGTCGCGTCCCCGGATGCTTGGCTCAAGTCTCCCGAAGACTTCGCCGGATCACTCTGCGCCACGGTGGTTGTGGTGGAAGAAGGTTGCGTGGTTGTTACAGGCGTCGACGCGGCTGAGGACTTGTCCCCCCCTTCCGGGCTCGACTCCGGATTGATCTCCACCGGCGATGAGGAGCCCGACTCGTAGGCGAGCACCGGATTGGTGGGCGATACCACGATCAACTTGCCAGCATCGGAGGAGCTCCCGTCATTCGAGGAGCTTAGGGCGCCTGGGCCTCCTGTTGTGGGGATGCTGGTCGACGGAGCGGCCACCTCGACCGCCTTGGGGAGTGCGCTGCTGGGTGTGCGCGGCACGCCGAGCTGGAGGTAGGCGGCCGTCAAGACCGCGCCGACCACCATTGGCACACCGATGCCCATCACCCAGCCCAAGGTGGCGGAGAGCGACTTGGAGCCTCTCATGCGCGCCTCTCAAACATGCCTGTCCGGAACCCACGCCCCCGGTCCAAGCTCCCGCGGGCGCACCGGCATTTACGCCGGTGGTCCCGGTCAGTTGACCCGGCTCACAGCCTTCAAGCCCCTTGGAAACAGAGAATTAAATCAAAATGATAATGCTCTTAGAAAGTGCCGACCTCAGAGCTCCACCACCATCTTGCCGAGATTTGAGCCCGAGAAGAGACCGAGGAACGCCTCAGGGGCATTCTCGAGCCCATGCACGACCGTCTCGTCATACTTGACCTGGCCGGACCTTATCCAGCCGCTCATCTTCTCGGTGAACTCCCCGATCGCCGAGCCGTGGTCGCTGACTATGAAACCGCGCAAGGTGAGACGCCGTTGAACTACACGGAAGAGGTTCCAGGGGCCCGGCTCGCGGGCCTTGGCGTTGTAGCCGGAGATGGAGCCGCACATCACGAAGCGTGCGTAGTCTCGGGAGGCCTCGAGGGCTGCAACAAGGTGGCTACCA
>JAJYPE010000305.1 GCA_021795585.1 Actinomycetes bacterium
GCCCGGTGCCACCAAAGCCCACCTTGGCAAGGTAGATCGGCCCTCCGATGCCCGCTATGGCCCTCGATGCGCTGACGAGCGCCCGCGCAGCGTAGACGATCCTGAGCTGGCCGCTCCGGGCCTGCTGCTTTGCCTCTTCCGCCTCCTCGGCTGTGAGAAGCTCGTCGGGAAGCGCACCCTCTTCGGGCTCACGGGTGCTCACAGGGCGTTGCTGGCCGAACCTTCCCCAATATGTTTGCGCAGCGGAATCTCCTTGAGGAAGAGCGTCAGGATGAAAGCGGCCACGACCACGGGCACACCGACCAAAAAGACCGTGTCGAGCGCGTGGGAGAACGAGAGTACGAAACCATCATGGATTGGCTTGGGCAACTTGGCAATCGCTGCGGGAGACAAAGCGATCGAGTTTCCCTGCAGGTGCTTCAAAGCTGTGGCAGGCAGGTATTTGGGGAGCAAGTGTGTGAGACGGGTGTTGAAGATGGTGCCGAACACCGCCACGCCGAAGGAGCCCCCGATAGAGCGGAAGAAGGTGGCGGCCGAGGTGGCGGTGCCAAGCGCCTGGTACGGCACAGCGTTCTGGACCGCGATCACCAGCACCTGCATGACCCCGCCAAGGCCGACGCCGAGGACGAAGGAGAACAGGTACAGCTTCGTTGCGGGCGTCGTCGGCGACAGGGTCGAGAGCAGGTACATCCCGATCGACATAACCAGCGTGCCGAGGATAGGGAAGATCTTGTATCGCCCGAAGTGGGAAATCAGCAAGCCGGCCAGGATCGAGAAGACGACGACGCCGAGCATCAAAGGAATCAGCTGCAACCCGGATTTGGTGGGAGAGGAGCCGAAGACCGTCTGCATGAAGGTCGGGAGGTAGACGATGGCACCAAACATGCCGAAGCCGACAATGAATCCGATAGCACTGGTCAGAGAGAAGATCCTGTTGGAAAAGAGATTGATGGGAAGCAGGGGTTCGCTGGCTCGCCGTTCGACCGCGATGAATACCCCAAGCAGGATCACGCTGACCACCGCCAGACCGATGATCTGCACCGACGCCCAGGCGTAGGTTACGCCACCCCATGTGGTAAGCAAGATGAGCAGCGTTACCGCTACGCCGAGGACGGCCGTTCCGAGGTAGTCGACTTTGTGCGCGCGGCGGCTGCGAGGCAAATGGAGCACGGCCCCGATGACGAAGAGCGCGAGGATGCCGATCGGCACATTCACGTAGAAGACCCAGCGCCAGCTGAGGCTATCGGTGAAATAGCCTCCCAATAGCGGCCCGGCGACGGAGGCCAGCCCGAAGACGCCTCCGAACAAACCCTGGTATCGCCCCCGCTCACGTGGAGAGACGATGTCTCCGATGATGGCCTGGGCACCGACGATCAGGCCACCGCCTCCGATTCCCTGCAGAGCCCTGAATGCAATCAGCTGGACCATGCTGGCCGAGAGGCCCGACAGCGCTGACCCGACCAGGAAGATGACGATTGATACCTGGAAGAACGATTTGCGCCCGTAGAGGTCACCAAGCTTTCCCCAGAGCGGAGTGGAGATGGTCGACGTGATGAGGTATGCGGTGACTACCCACGAAAGATGGTTGAGGCCGCCGAGGTCGCCCGCAATGGTCGGCAACGCGGTGGCGACGATTGTCTGATCGAGCGCGGCGAGCAGCATCGCCAGCATTAACGCCAGGATGATGAGGGGAAGACTCGGCTCCTTGACCGGAGCAGCGTCCGGGTTCAGTTCCGCACTCTGTTGATTTTCTAGCGCCATTCGTGGTCTCCGTCGGGCTGGTGCATCCATCTTGTCGGATAAAGCCTAGCTTGCTTTGAGACAAACATGTCTTATAATGAAATCGTAATGTATCACTTTTCTCGTGCATCGGCACTGGACCGGAGGCGGTGAGGCAGAAGATGGGGACCAACTTCGCCCTTAGGGACCGCACACTTGCGGCCATACTCTCCGCGGCGTCAAAGATGATCGCGGAGAGAGGCCAGGGCGTATCGATGCACGACATCGCCGAGTCGGCCGGGGTGGGGCGCGCAACTCTTTATCGGTATTTTCCCACGCGCGAGGCACTGATCGTGCAGCTCTTCGAAACCGCGGTCGACGACGCGAGCCGAGCGGTCGACTCCCTTGAGCTGGAAAGCCTTTCCGCCTGTCAGGCAGTTGAGCGCTTGACGCTTGAGATGCTCTCCTTTGCCGACACCTACCGCACCGTGCTCATGGACGAAGCCGTCGAAGGGCTGCGACATCGGGCCAAGGATGTGATTGGCCCAAAGCTGCAGGACCTCTTCGCCTCGCGAATCGAATCGGGGGAGCTGAGCAGCGAGATCGACGCACTTTCGCTGGTGCGCTACTTCGGGGGCCTGGTTCGAATGGCGGCCTTCATGGTGGCGGACGGCGGCCGCGACCGTGTGAAGGTTGCGGCGGAGGTCGCCACCCTGATCTGCAACGGGGCCTCGGCCCGCCAAAGCTGACAGAGGGGTATTGACGCCGCATAGGCGGCTTCTTAGGCTCGCGCCATGTTGCGTCCTGAAAACTGGATCAACCCAGCGGGTGAGAGTCCCGCCCGGGTAAAGGCCGGAAAGCCCGGTAGCAGGCCCCGGTTCGTCGTCGAGAGGCGGCGGGCTGAGCGGGGCGTCAAGAG
>JAJYPE010000306.1 GCA_021795585.1 Actinomycetes bacterium
CGGCGATGTCCACCGCGGTCTGCGCCAGGGGAACGGGGGCCGATACCCCCGGCTTCTCCAGGGGGACGCGCGCACGGCGGAAGCGGCTCGCATCGAGCGGCCGCCCCGCCATGTACTTTTTCACCCTCAGGCCCAGCCCCACGAAGAATACGACCAGCACCACCAGGGCGAGCAGGTAGAAAAAGACCCGCTCGAGATGTGTGGTGCCTCCGAAGATCTTCCGGGTCTCAACCACCGCCAACAGCATTTGCTATCCCCCGATCAAGTCCAGGATCTCTGGAACCAGGTCGAAGAGATCGGCCGTGGTCCCGTAGTGCGCCACCTCGAAAATCGGTGCCGTGGCGTCTGTGTTGCAGGCGATGATCAACTCCGCCTGCCGCATGCCTTCCAGGTGCTCGGGGGCGCCTGAGATGCCGAGCGCCAAGTAGATCTTGGGCTTGACCTTCTTGCCGGACTTGCCGACCTGGTGGGCCTTGGGCAGCCACCCCTGGTCGATGACCGGGCGCGAGGCCGACAATCCGGCTCCCAGCAGCTCTGCCAGCTCCTGCGCCAGGTCGATGTTGGACTGGCTGCCGATTCCGCGGCCCACCGAGACCAGCATCTCCTCGGAGGTGATGTCCACTCCGCTCTTCTCCGGCTCGGTCAGGGCGACATGGCGCATCCGCACGTCCGCCCCGTCATGGCTGTGGGAGGTGGCGTCGGCCACCCCGTCGACACGCGCCGCCAGCTCCGCGAAGGAGCCGGGGATGGCGGTGACGAAGGCCGGGCCATCGCCCAGGTCGCACTCGGCCATCAGCTTGCCGCCGTAAAGCTGGGCCACTGCCGTCAGGGAGCCGCCCTCGACGGAAAGATCGACCACGTAGGAGGCGAGCATGGCGCCCGACTGGGCGGCCAGCGCCCCGCACAGGTCGATGCCGACCGTCCCGGTGGACGCGAGCACCAGCCGTGGCTTCAGCTGTGCCAGGAGCGCCGAGATCGCGCTCTCCCAGGCGTGGGCGTTGTAAGGCCAGAGATGCTCTCCCTCCACCAGGTGGAGGTGGTCCGAGGCTCCCAGGCACTCGTACCCTTCGGTGTCTCCGAGCACCAGGCAGTGCACCTCACCACCCAGGGCGGACGCGATCTCCTTGGCTTTGCCGAGAAGCTCGAAGGTAACGTCCGGGTGGCCACCGACCACACGCTCCGCGATAACGACGACGTCGTTTTCTGCCATTTCAATCCTCCTAGGAAACCTTGACGCCCTTGGCGCGAATGATTTCGACGATGCGCGCCGCCACTTCGGACGGCTTGTCGCCCAGCATCTCGGCGTGGCCTTTGGCCTCTGGCGCGAAGAGCCTGGTCACCTTGGGGCTGCGTGCGGCAGGATGCTCCACTTGGACCTCCTCGATGCCGCCCGCCGACATGGCCTGGCGGATGCGGGAGATGGGGACGTACCGTGGTGCCTGGCGCGCGGCCTGGATGCCGAGTACCAGCGGCCCCGAGGCGTGGGAGGTGAGGGTAACGCCCCCGCCCAGCTCCTGGGTGACTTTGAAGCCGCCCCCGTCGGGCTCGACCCCGACCACCACCGCGGCATGCGGCAGGCCCAGGCGAGCTCCGAGGACCCCGGCAAGCTGGCCGTCAAGGTCATCGGCGGCCTGCACCCCCGTTAGCACCAGGTCGAATGACTCGTTCTGGAGCCAGCCGGCCAGGATCTCGGACCGGACGGAGGTGGGCATCCACCCCTCGAAGCCGCAATCGAGTTTCACGGCCCGGTCAGCTCCCTTGGCCAGCGCCCCGTAGAGCGTCTGGTCGAAGTCGACGTCCTCGACGCCCAGCACCACAACTTCGCCGCCGTGTGCCTCCTTGAGGCAGAGCGCCTCCTCCAGGGCGGCCTCGTCCCATTCGTTCGAGACGAACTTCACGAACTCCCTGTCGATGTCGGCTCCCGAGGCGTCGACCTCGAGCTCCTCCACCAAGTCGGCGATTTGTCGCATCGCCACAACGATTCTCATCGGTCACTTCCTCCTTGCACCATCAATCCATCCAGATCCAGTTCTCCACGTATCAGCCCCAGGTCCGGCCCCTCCGGCAGGAAGGGAAAGTCCCGGAAACTCTCGGTGGGGCGGTACGAGCCATAGGGGCGCGTGCAGCCCGGCTCGCCGTTCTCCCCGGGGCAGCCATCGGTCATGAAGGCGATCCCCTCCTCCACCACCTCTTCGACCGCCTCGCGGGGGGCGTCGATATTCAAAAGCGACCCGTCGGAGTCGAAGTCGAAAGCCTGTTGCCCGTACCCCTTCTCCTCGATGAGCCGTTTGGCCAGCTGTATTCGCCGCCACCTCGAGATGGAGGACTTGGGATGCTGGCCCAGCCGGCTGTCGGGCTCGGGGTTGAAGCAGAAGAGATAGGCGAAGATCTCCCGTTCACGCAGCCGGAAGAAGAGGTCGATCAGCTCCGCATCGGTCTCACCCAGTCCCACCACCGTGTGGCAGTTGACCTTCCAGGGGCCGAAGATGTCGCGGGAGTCGTTCACCACGGACCAGTACTTCTCCCAGGAGAGCCCGGCGCCGCCCGCGGGCACCTCGGTGCGATGCCTGCGGAAGAGCTCCTCGGTGACGGCGTCGAGACCGATGCCGATCATGTCCACGCCGATCTCGGCG
>JAJYPE010000047.1 GCA_021795585.1 Actinomycetes bacterium
GTCGTGGAGCCGGGCAGGGAGGCCTACTGGCGCATCGTGGAGCATTTTGGTCCCGCAGTAGTGGGGGAGGGCGGCGCGCTCGACCGAGAGGCCCTTGCACGTGTCGTCTTCGCCGACTCCGACGAGCTTCGGTTCCTCAATTCGGTCACCCATCCCGCCATCGGCGAGGCGATCCTTGAGCGCATAACGGAGCTGTCGCGCACGCGTCCCGACGCAGTTGTCTTCCTCTCGCTGGCGCTGCTTGTCGAGACGGGCGCAGTCGCGCGCTACGGGCTCGAGGCGGTGGTCGTGGTCGATGTGCCACCCGAGGTGGCAGTAGGGCGGCTGGTGACCAGCCGGGGGATGACCCGCGAAGGCGCCAAGGCACGGGTGGCCGCCCAGGCCCCGAGGGCGGACCGTCTGCGCGCGGCGGATCACGTGATCGATAACTCGGGCGACGTCAAGGCTCTCGAACGCGAGGTTGACCGGGTGCTGGAGGCGCTTGGAGTCTCCGAAGCCCGGTAAGCCCCCGCGCCCTTAAACTGGAGCGGTGCCTCCCTTCAAAGTCGTCTCGGCCTACTCTCCGGCAGGCGATCAGCCCGAGGCGATCGCCTCGCTCGCCGCAGGTGTCAAGCGAGGGGACCGCTATCAAACCCTGCTCGGCATAACCGGCTCGGGTAAGAGCGCGACCATCGCCTGGACCATAGAGCAGGTGCAAAAGCCGACACTGGTGATCGCGCCCAACAAGTCGCTGGCGGCACAGCTGGCGGCAGAGTTTCGAGAGTTCTTCCCCGACAACCGGGTCGAGTATTTCGTCTCGTATTACGACTATTACCAGCCCGAGGCGTACATCCCTTCATCCGACACCTACATCGAGAAGGACTCCTCGATCAACGACGAGATCGACAGGCTGCGCCACTCCGCGACATCGGCGCTGCTCTCGCGCCGGGACGTGATCGTGGTGGCCTCGGTCTCCTGCATCTACGGCCTGGGCTCACCCGAGGAGTACGCCAAGCGCATGGTGCTGGTGGAGAGAGGCGTGCCTCAGGATGTGCGCGCGCTGCTCAGACGGCTGGTTGACATCCATTACGAGCGAAATGACGCCAACCTGGTGCGCGGGAAGTTCCGCGTGCGCGGCGACACTCTCGAGATCCATCCGGCCTACGAACAGAGCGCCTTTCGCGTCGAGTTCTTCGGCGACGAGCCGGAACGGATCACCGAGTTCGACACGCTGACCGGAGAGGTTCTCCGGGAGATGGACGAGCTTGTCGTCTATCCTGCGACCCACTACATCGCAGGCGACGAAATCCTCCAGAAGGCGATCGGCAACATCGAGAAGGAGCTCGGCGAACGGCTGCGGGAGCTGGAGGGTGCGAACCGCCTGCTGGAGGCGCAACGGCTGCGCATGAGAACCCAATTCGATCTTGAAATGCTGGGAGAGGTCGGTTACTGCAACGGGATCGAGAACTACTCGCGCCACCTGGATGGGAGAGCACCGGGTGAGCCGCCGTTTACGCTGCTCGATTTCTTCCCCAAGGACTTCCTGGTGGTCATTGACGAGTCCCACGTCAGCGTGCCGCAGCTGCACGGCCAGTACGCGGGGGACCGGAGCCGCAAGGAGACACTGGTCGACTACGGCTTCAGGCTGCCTTCCGCCATGGATAACCGCCCATTACGCTTCGAGGAGTTCACCGAGCGCATCAACCAGTGCATCTTCCTCTCGGCCACGCCGGCTGCTTATGAGATCAAGACCTCCGCGAACGTGGTGGAGCAGATCATCCGTCCGACGGGTCTTCTCGATCCGAAGGTAGTGGTGCGGCCCACTCGCGGACAGATCGACGACCTGCTCGGCGAGGTGCGCGCCCGCATCGAACAGGGAGAGCGGACGCTGGTCACCACGCTCACCAAGAAAATGGCCGAGGATCTCACCGATTACCTGCTCGAGCAGGGACTGAAGGTGCGTTACCTGCACTCCAACGTCGAGACGCTGGAGAGGGTTCAGATCATTCGTGACCTACGCCTCGGGGAGTTCGACGTCCTGGTCGGCATCAACCTGCTCCGGGAGGGCCTCGACTTGCCGGAGGTGTCGCTGGTGGCGATCCTTGACGCCGACAAGGAGGGCTTTCTTCGCTCGGAGACCTCGCTCATCCAGACCATCGGGCGTGCCGCGCGCAATTCCCAGGGCACGGTCATTCTCTACGCAGACCAGACCACGGACTCCATGCGGCGCGCCATCGCCGAGACCGACCGGCGGCGCAGCCTTCAAGCCGCCTACAATCGCGAGCACGGGATCAATCCGACAACGGTGCGCAAGGCGGTGGCCGATATTCTCGAGCACCTGCGCCCGGCTGCGGCTGTTCCCGTCCCCGCTCTTGGCCGAGGGAGGAAGGGGGCCAAGGCGGTTTCGGACTACGCCAAGATGAACCTTCCAGAAATAGTGGCGCTGGTGCGAACCCTGGAGGAGGAGATGGCTGAAGCAGCCGCCGACTTACGTTTCGAATATGCCGCCAGGTTGCGTGATGAGCTCAAGCAGCTGCGCGGATTCCTGAAGGACGCCGGATGAGCGAGCGAATCACCAAGTGGGAGCGGGTCCTTCCCGAGCGCTCCGACCGTCCCGAGGGCGTCGACGGTTCCCACCCGATGCGCGCGGTGGTCGAGCAGATCGCCTCCTCGGAGGAGGGGTGGACGCAGGAGCGGTCCGCCAAGGTTCGGGAGCTCTTCGACTCCATGGCGTCTGACTGGGCCGAGCGCAACGGGCCCGATCGCACTGAAGCGCTCGCCGAGGTCCTTGAGCGGCTTTCGCTGCCGGGCAGGCGCTGCCTGGAGGTCGGCTGTGGCACCGGATCCGTGCTGGGGCTACTCTCCCCGCGCTTCGAGGCGGTGGTCGGCGTCGACTTGGCAATGGGCATGCTTCGCAAGGTGGATTGCGACGGGGTGCCGCTGATCCAAGGAGACGCGGGCAGGCTACCCTTCGCCGATGGAAGCTTCGACCTGATCGTGGCAGTCAACGCGTTCCTCTTTCCGCGCGAGTTCAAGCGGGTGCTCTCACCCAGCGGCAGCCTGGTCTTCGTCTCCAGCAATGGTGATCGCACCCCCATCTATCTGAGCCCCGATCGCGTCGGTGAGGCATTGGGGGAGGAGTTCAGCGGGGTGAGTGCCGAGAGTGGTAACGGCGTTTGGTCGTGCTTTTCACGGCGCCCGTTCTGGGACGAGGCGATGGGAGCCTGAGAGCCCGAAAGAGCAAAGAGCCCCCGCGCCTAGGCGCGGGGGCTCTTTGCTCTGCGTCGCCCAGCGTTGTGGGGGCTCTAGGCGTGGGTGGAGAAGTAGGCGGCGTAGTCGTCGTTCACGCAGACCACGGCGTGGCCGGCGTTGGCGAGTATCGAGGACGCCAGCGTCGCACGGTATCCGCCGGCGCAATGGACCCAGATCTCCTTGTCGCGCAGCCCGTCCAGCTCGCCCAAGCGGTCGGGGAGTTCATGGATGGGGATGTGCACGCTGCCCTGGATGAAGGAGTTGCGCCGCTCGTCGTTGCGCCTTACGTCCAGGATTGCCACACTGTCCTTGTGTCGGACCTGGTCGAGGTCGGCGAACTTCGCCACCGAGAGGGTGCGGGGCCCCACGACCGCGGCGGCATTGGGCATGAGGTGAAAGCCGACTACCGAGTCGTAGCTGATTCGGGCAAGCTGGCGCGAGGCCTCCAAGGCCTCCTCCTCGTTGCGGGTCAGCAGGACCACCTCGCGGTCGCGATCCACGATCCAGCCCAGGTAGGTGGAGAAGCTGTTCCCCAGGGGGATGGCATGGCTACCGGCGATGTGGCCCGCGGCATACTCCTCGGCGCTTCGGGTGTCGACTACGAAAGCTCCCTTCGCCAGGCGGGCCTCTACGTCCTCGAGCCCCAACTCCGCAGGCACGGTGTCGAAGTATGCGCTTGGCCCGGCCAAGTTCGCGGGGCCCATGTACCGGTAGTAGGCGGGCCAGGCATCGAGCCCGGCGAGTAGGACCTTCTTGAACTCGTCCTCGTCGTCGAGGAGCAAGGCAAAGTTGGAGCGCTTCTCGTTACCGATAGTGGACGTGGAGCCGGCCTCGCAACTGGATGAGGAGCAGAAGCTCCCGAATCCGTGAGTTGGCTGCACCTCGACCTCGTCGTCGAGGTTGTTGGCCAGCTTGTGCACGCTGCGGAACTGGCTGCGGGCCAGGAAATCGGTCATTTCCGGGCCGAGAAGGTCCGGCCGGCCGACGCTCCCGTAGAGCAGGGAGCCTCCCGTGAAGACGGCGGCCTTGCCATCATCGGAGACCGCCAGGTAGGAGACATGCGTGGGCGTGTGTCCCGGTGTTTCGACCACGGTGACGGCAAAGGTTCCGGCTCGGAAGGTATACCCATCGCGCACCGGAGTCCGCTCGTAGGTAACCTGGTCGGCCTCGTTCACGAAGTAAGGCACGCCTAGGCGCTTCGAGAGCTCGAGCCCGCCGGTCACGTAGTCGTTATGGATATGGGTTTCGCCCACTGCGCGGACGGTGAGCCCGTGATCGCGCACTGCGTCAAGGACTCGCGCGATGTCGCGCTGAGGGTCGATCACTACGGCATCAGAGCCGTCGTGGACGATGTAGCTGCGGTCGCCAAGCTCGGGCGTGTTCAGGATGATGACGTCCAAGTTAGGGATTCTCCTCGTTTGGTTCGAATGCTGTGTTGCTGCGACTGTTTGGTGCGCTGTAAGAGTTCGGCCCCGCCGCCTCGGCCCGGGCTTAGGCGGGTAGGGCCTTATTGCTCTGTCCGTTGATTTGTCCGTACATTAGTACAATAGATAGCATACATAATTCGATTGGAAGCCGATTTATGCCCGGTATAACCAACTTCAATTCGTTCATAGGCTCGAGCTTGTACGGGCGGCGGGCTCGATGATGGATGTCGTGCTTGTTCTTCTCGGCCTCCTGATGGGTGGCGCGCTGGGTGCGCTCGGAGGCGGCGGCTCAATCCTCGCGGTGCCGATGCTCGTTTATATCGCAGGTGAGTCCGTTAAGGTTGGCACGACCGCTTCGCTCGTCGCCGTCGGGGCCGCGGCTTTGGCGGGTGCCATCGGGCACTTCTTTGCCGGCCGGGTCAAGGTGGGCAAGGGCCTTCTCTTCGGCGTTGTGGGCGTCGGGGGCTCGCTGCTCGGCTCTGCTCTCAACCGCGTGGCCGATCCAAACCTTCTGCTGCTACTCTTTGCACTCTTCATGATCTTCATCGGCGCCCGGATGGTCTTTGCCGGAGTGGGCGGACCGCGTCGAGCGCAGGCCCTTGCCGTGGAGGGAGCGGAGATTGCGGTGGCCGAGCAGAGCCGCTCCGCGGCCGTCAAGGCGCTGCGGGTGGTCATCGCCGGCACTGTCGTAGGCTTTCTCACCGGCTTCTTCGGCGTGGGCGGTGGCTTCGTCATCGTTCCCGCGCTGGTGCTCGCGCTCGACTTCTCGATGCCCGACGCCATCGGCACCAGCCTGCTTGTCATCGCGGTCAACTCGGTCATCTCGCTCGGTGCACGCATGGGCCACGTGCATGTGCCCTGGGACGTGGTGATGGTCTTCTCGGCAGGCGCGCTGATCGGCTCGCTGATCGGATCCCGCGCCGCCTCGCACTTCCAGGCCAACGCTCTGAAGCGCGCATTCGTGGTGCTGATCTTCATCTTGGCCATCTACATGGGCGCTGACGCCGTAGTTCGCATGATGCACTGATCAGCCGGCGCCACCGATCGCTCGGGCCAGCAGTCCGGCAAGATCGGTGGCGCCAACGTCGCGCACCAGGATCGTCTTGATGCGAGCCTTGGCGCCTGCCACCACCTCGACTTGCGAGGACGGCAGGTGCGCCAGCCCCGCTATCAGGCGCTCGAGCTCGCGGTTGGCACGGTTCTCCTGGGCCGGAGAGTGCAGCCACACCTCGATCCTGTCTTCCCGGATTCCCGCCAGCCGCGCCTGCGGCTTGCGGGTGGAGACTCGCACCTCGAGGGTTGAGCCTTGTGGCGCGGCTTTTATGGCGACCTCGACCTGTGCGGGATCCATCTCAGCCTCGCTCCGCAACAGGTGTGTCCCGAAGCTGGATGTTCGGGGCGAAACGGTAGCAGGCGGCGAGAAGAATCAGCGACCAGGCCGCATCGCCGGCCAGGCCTGCAGCCACGCCGTGGGCGTTGCCCGCCGCCAGCGCGACGGCAATCATGCCGCCCGCGATGCCGGTGCCAACCGCAATGCCGAGGATGTCGGCAAGGGAGTTGGCCGCGGACGACTCCTCGAGATGCTCACGAGGGGCGACGTCGAGGAGCGAGACAGACAGCACCACGTAGGCGAGGCCCATGCCCAGGGCCGCGACGCTCCACGTTCCGACCGTCAGCCAGCCGGATGCGTGCGCCATGCCGAGCGTGACCCCCGTCGCCGCCGTGCCGACCGCGGTGACCGCTATGCCGAGCCGAAAGAGCCTCGCGCGCATCTCGGGCGTGGAGACGCGCGCGTGCCAGAAGGAGCCGGCAGTCCAGGTGAAGGTGCCGATGGTGAGCGTTATCCCCGCCAACGCCAATGGAAAGCCGCGGTCCCGAAAAAGGGCCAATGGCATGTATCCGTCGATGCCGAAGAACGCCATGGAGGAGAGCATCCGCAACGGCACGACCGAGGAGACCCCGGGCGCGAAGGAGAAGCTACGCGGCGGCAGCAGGTGCCAAAGGGCCCAAGCGCCCAATGCACCGGCCGGCACGACCACGGCCAAGAGCGCGTAGTGGGGAATCGCGGACAATGTCCACAGGGCGATGAAGACGCTGGCCGAAAGGACGAGTGACAGGCCGGAGCGGCGCCTCAGGCGGGCGCGGTCGAACGAGCGGGCCTGGTGCGCACCCTTGGTGGCGAGTGCCCGGTCCGTGATCAGGGAGGCGCCAATCGCGAGCGGAAGAACCATCGCGAAGACCCAGGGCCACCCGAAGCGATTGGCGACGATGCCGGCCAGACCTGGCGCCACCAGCGAAGGTGCCACCCAGGCCATCGAGAAGAGGAAGAAGAGCCTGGGTCGATCTTCGGCGGGGTAGTGGTCGTTGATGACGACGTAGGCAACCGCGCCGAAGGACCCGCCCCCCAGTCCTTGGGCAATGCGCGCCAGCACCAGGAGCCCGAGGTTGGGGCTGAGCGCCGAGAGCAGCAGGCCCGCTTGGAAGAGCAGCCCACCGATCCGAAGTGCCGACCTCGGGCCACGGGCTTTGGCGTACTCCGAAAGTGCGACTACGCCGACTATCTCGGCCAGAAGGTAGCTGGTGAGGACCAGACTCAGCCCACTGGTGGTGTGGAAGGATCTGCCAATCGCGCCCAGAGCCGTTGTGGCTGCCAGGTTCTCGAAGGCCGCGGAGGTTACGAGCGCCACCAATCCGCCGGTGAGCGCCCGGTTCCGCCTCCTCGGCAATGCGTCCTCCCCTAGAGAGAATCCTTATCCCAGGCCAGGCTACCGGTCCCTGGCAACCCCGAGCCTCAGGATGTCTCGACGATTCCGCCCGGCGGGGGCGCCGAACCCAGGCGCGTGCTTCGGCGGTAGTATCGCTGGATGGCCCTGGCCAGGTTCTTCAGATCCTGCGAGGAGATCTCGCCGCGCTTGCTGACTCGTGATCGCGAGATCATCGCCCCCCTTTGCAGCGATTGGACCCGGCGGGTGGCCGGAGGCGCCGCAGCGCTGGTTCGTCCATCAACCGAGGAAGAGCTTGCCGCAGTCGTCGAGGCGGCCGTGCAGGCCGACGTGCAGCTTCACCTGCAGGGTGGGAACACCTCGCTGGTGGCGGGTGCCACCCCGTTTGGCGATTCGGTTCTCCTCTCGACGGCGCGCCTGCGCTCGATTGCAGATCCCGATCTGCCGTCGCTCTCCATCACGGCCGAGGCGGGCGCCACGGCGGCCGAGGTGAACGCTGCGCTGGCCCCGCGCCACCTCAAGCTCGGAGTGGACCTGGCGTCGCGCGAGAGCGCGACCATCGGTGGCATGGTGGCCACCAACGCAGGTGGGATCCACGTGGTTCGTTACGGCTCCATGCGTACCCAGCTTCTCGGTATCCGCCTGGTGACGCCGGCTCACGGCGCGATCGGGCGCCTTAGCCCGCTCTACAAGGACAACACCGGGCCCGACCTGGCCGCGATCGCGGCGGGATCCGAGGGGCTGCTCGGAGTGGTGGCCTCGGCGGCGATTAAGGCCGTGCCGATCCTCGAGCACAGCGTCGTGGCGCTCCTCTCCTTCCCGTCCTTCGCCGCGGTCGCCGAAGCGGCCCGGCGAATCAGGCTGAGCCCGGTCGTCTCCGCGCTCGAGTTCATGACCGCCCCGGGGATGGACCTGGTTTCCAGGCATCTCGGCCGGTCGTTGCCGCTGGTCGGAGAGGTCTTTCTGCTGGTGGAGTTCGAATCCGCCTTTCAGCTTCTGGACCACGTGGCCGAAGTTCTGGAGGATGTGGCTCCCGCCACGAGCGCCCTTGCCTTCGACGCGCGGGGGAAGGCCGAGCTGTGGCGTTGGCGCGAAGCCCACACCGAGGCGATAGCCAGGGCGGGTATCGCCCACAAGATGGACGTCTCGTTGCCCATCACGGATCTTGTGGAGTTCGTGGAATGGATCGAGGGCGCTTTCGCCGCCGACCACCGATCCCTCGACGCCTACCTTTTCGGACATCTCGGAGATGGCAACGTCCACGTCAACCTGATAGGTGCGGAGCCCGGCGACCTCGGGCCGGACGAGGCGGTTCTCGCCAAGGCGGCTTCCATGGGCGGCAGCATCTCGGCGGAGCACGGGATCGGGCGTATCAAGGCGCCGCTCGTCCACCTGGTGCGCACACCCTCGGAGATTGCGGCCCTGTATGCGCTGAAGGACGCCTTCGACCCGGGCGGAATACTCAATCCCGGGGTGCTGTTGCCTTCGCCGAGGGGCGGCCACGCCATTGCCAACGCGGCTCCGGGTAGGCTGGCTTAGCCGATTCAGGCGCTGTAGCGCCGCCAGGCGGCCGAGTCCGGCCCCCCTTGAAGGTTCCAATGTCTAATGAGCTTGTAGTCAAAGGCGCGCGTGAGCACAACCTGAAGGACGTGAGCCTGTCCATACCCCGAAACCGGCTGGTGGTCTTCACCGGGCTCTCCGGGTCGGGGAAGTCCTCGCTCGCGTTCGACACCATTTTCGCCGAGGGTCAGCGCCGTTACCTGGAGTCGCTCTCGTCCTACGCCCGGCAGTTCCTAGGGCAGCTGGACAAGCCCGACGTCGATCAAATCGACGGCCTTTCGCCCGCAATATCGATAGACCAGAAGTCCGCGCCGCGCAACCCGAGATCGACGGTCGGCACCGTTACCGAGGTCCACGACTACCTGCGCCTTCTCTTTGCTCGCATCGGCGTTCAGCACTGCCATGTCTGCGGCACGGTGGTGGAGCGCCAAACCCCTCAGCAGATCGTCGACCGTCTCATGGACCTTCCGGAGGACACTCGCTACTACCTGATGGCGCCGGTGGTCGAGGGGCGCAAGGGGGAGTATTCGGGGCTGTTGCGCGACCTGGCGCGCAAGGGGTTCGCCCGCGCGCGTGTGGACGGGGAGATGATCGAGCTCGAGCAGGGCGGCACCGATCTGGCGCGCTACGAGACCCATCAGATCGATGTGGTGGTGGATCGCCTGGTGCGTAGGGAGGGCATGGCCAAGCGGCTGACCGACTCGGTGGAGACGGCGCTCGAACTCGGTGGCCGCAAGGTGAAGGTGTTGATCCTGGCCTCCGAAAGCGAGCCTGAGCGCGAGGCGGTCTTCTCCGAGCTGCTGGCCTGCAACCACTGTGGAATCAGCTTCGACGAGCTGGCGCCCAGGAACTTCTCCTTCAACTCGCCCTATGGTGCCTGCCCGGCCTGCACCGGACTGGGCACGAGCCTGGAGGTGGACGAGGCCCTGGTGGTGCCGGATCACGCGCTCTCCCTGTATCAGGGGGCTATCGCCCCTTGGGCACAGATGCGCTCTGATTTTTATCTCTCGGCGCTCGAGAGTCTGGCCCACAAGCTTGAATTCGACATGAAGACTCCGTGGGCGCAGCTTTCGGACAAGGTGCGGCACGAGATCCTGTTCGGCGGGAAGGGGTATCGCCTGCCGGTGAAGTTGGGAGCGCGTTTCGGCCGCAGCGACGTGAACGTCAAGTGGGAGGGCGTCATCCCCTGGCTGAAGCGCCGGTTCGAGACCTCGTCCTCCGAGGGCCAGCGCGAGACGATCCGGGCCTACATGACAGACGTCCCATGCGAGAGCTGCAAGGGCCGGCGTCTTCGGCCGGAGTCGCTGGCGGTGCTGGTGGAGGGACTCTCGATAGCGGATCTTTCCGCCATGTCCATCACCCGCTGCGCCTCCACGGCGGCCGGTTTCACCTTCGACCAGCGCAGCTCGATCATCACCAGCCCCATATTGCGCGAGGTGAACGCTAGGCTGCGTTTCCTGCTCGACGTGGGCCTGGAATACCTGACCCTCGACCGGGCCGCCAACACTCTCTCGGGCGGGGAGGCCCAGCGAATCCGTCTCGCCTCCCAGATAGGTAGCGGGCTGACAGGCGTTCTCTACGTGCTGGACGAGCCTTCCATAGGCCTGCATCAACGTGACAACCACCGCCTGATCGAGACCCTGATGCGCCTTCGCGACCTGGACAACTCGGTTATCGTCGTCGAGCACGACGAGGACACAATCCGGGCGGCCGACTACGTGGTCGACATCGGACCAGGCGCTGGAGAGCTGGGCGGAAGGGTCGTGGCGGCCGGCTCCGTTCGCGACATCATGGCCGAGCCCGAGTCGATTACCGGCGACTACCTGTCAGGCAGGCGCACGGTGGAGACGCCCAAGCGCCGGCGCGAGCCGGAGGGACATTGGTTATCGATCAAGGGAGCGGCCGCCAACAACCTGAAGGGCATCGACGTGGACATCCCTCTCGGATGCTTCGTGGCGGTGACCGGCGTCTCCGGCTCGGGAAAGTCGAGCCTGGTGAACGACATCGTCTGCAACGCGCTGATGCTGAAGATTTACCGTTCCAAGGTGGTTCCGGGGCGCCATAAAGAGATCCTGGGCATCGAGCACCTGGACAAGGTGGTCGACATCGACCAGTCCCCGATAGGACGCACTCCCCGCTCCAACCCCGCCACCTACACCGGGGTCTTCGACAAGATCCGCGCCCTGTTCGCGGCAACACCCGAGGCGAGGGTGAGGGGGTACGAGCAGGGCCGGTTCTCGTTCAACCTTCGCGGCGGCCGTTGCGAGACATGCGCCGGCGAGGGGACAATCCGTATCGAGATGAATTTCCTGCCCGACGTCTACGTTCCCTGTGAACAGTGCAAGGGAACGCGCTACAACAGGGACACGCTGGAGATTCTTTACCGGGGAAAGAGCATCGCCGACGTTCTC
>JAJYPE010000307.1 GCA_021795585.1 Actinomycetes bacterium
CGTCCCCAGCGGACGCCCCATTACGATCACCTGCGAGTTCCGATCACCGGTTGGCTTCAGCAGGACGGGATTCATCGCGACCTCGGGCCTCACCCTCGCGGCGGCGGCCTGGAATGCCTGCGCGCGGCCTATCTCGCCCCCGCTGTCGGTCACGTACGAATTGAGCGCCATGTTCTGCGCCTTGAACGGGGCCACTGCCACCCCCGCATCGGAGAGAACCCTGCACAGGCCGGCAACGACCGTCGACTTGCCGACGTCGCTTCCCGTGCCCAGAATGGCCAACCCCTTGGCGGTCATCCGCGCCTCCGCACAGCCGTGAAGGCAATCCCGGCCAGGCCAACGAAACACAGCGTCGCCAGCCCGAGCATCCGCGAGAGCCGGCAGGCCTCCTCGATGTCCGCAGCGAGCGGCGGCGATCCTCCCCCTAAAACTCCCCGGTGCTCCGCGAGTCCCTGGTAAAGGTTCTCGCCACCCAAGCTCACCTCCAGCAAGGCGGCAAAGGCAGCCTCGATAACCCCGGCGTTGGGTGAGGGGTGGGCGGGCGCATCCCGGCGGATGATCCCAGCCACCGCGGCGGACCGGGAGGGCCGAAGGGCCATCAGTCCTAGTGCCGCCAGGCGGGCGGGAAGATAGTTTGCCGCGTCGTCCAGCCGCGCGGCCGCGGTGCCGAAGCGCCGGTAGCGCTCGCTGCGGTGTCCCACCTGTGAGTCCATGGTGTTGATCATGCGATATACGTACGCGCCCCTGGCTCCGCCTACCGCTGCCCAAAGCAGAGGCGCCACCACGCCGTCGACGGTATTCTCAGCTACCGACTCGATGACGGCACGAGCGATCTCGGACTCCGAAAGGGACGCGGTGTCCCTGCCCACCAGGGAGCGAACCCGGTCGCGCGCAGCCGGCACGTCCCCCTTCTCCAACAGGCTCTTCACCGCGCGCGCTTCGCCGAGCAGCATGCTGTGCGCTACCGTAACGTAGGTTGCCGCCACGACGACCGGCACGGACCGGAAGGCGAACTCGGCCAGGGCCAATCCGCCCGCCACGTAGACGGCCCCGGCGGCCCGGGTGTCGCGGTAGCACATGTGTTCCCATCGCTCCAGCGCCTTCCCCGCCAGCGCGACGGGATGGGGCCTGAGAAGTTTCTCCTCGAATGCGAAATCGAACAGGTACCCGCCGGCCAGGCCCCACCAGCGGCTTACCACCGCAAGCCTCCCAGCAGGAGCCCGAGCGTCTCGCCGACCACGCCGGCGGCGCCTATCACATCCCCGGTTACGCCTCCGATCCGCCGATATGCGAGCATGACGGTCCCGCCGAAGCCAAGCACCACGCCGGCGACCACGGCCTCGCCGCGCCCCCCGCCGATGGCCCAGGCGGCTGCGAAGACAACGATCGCGGTTCCGAGGGCCAGCCACCCGGGCATGCCCGCCGTGTCGAAGTAGCTCCCGATTCCGCCCTCGGTGAGGTACCGTCCCCAGCGAAGCGTCGCCGCCATCCCCAGCCTGGAAAGTGCCCAGGCCGGCACGATCAGCCAGAGCGCCCCCGCCACCGCCAGCTCCAGAAAACCCACATACCGTGCAAGCATCACGGCCACGACCACCGCAACCCCAAAGGCGCCGATCTCGGGTGACTTCATCACCTGTCGCCGGCGCTCAGGCGGCAGGGGTGGAAGGAGGCCGTCGCCACAGTCCGCAAGGCCGTCGAAGTGCAGCAACCCTGTAAGCGCCAGGTCCGCGAGAAGCATGGCAAGCGCAGCTACCGGCTCGGCACCCACTTTTCCCACCAGGATCCCCACCCCGGCTATCAAGGCACCCAATACCGCGCCCACCACCGGGAAAAAGCCGAGAGTGCTGCGCCTTGGCGAGCCGGAGATGGGCAGCGAGGATAGAAAGCCGAAGGCCGCCTTCACAGCTCGACCACCCTTCCGGCAACCACCAGGCAGGCCCGGTCCGCAACCGAGGCGACGGCCTGATTGACGCGCCCCATCGCCTCTTGGAAGGCGATGCCCGAGGCGGTGGGAGCCAGGGGAGAGAAACCAACTTCCTCGCTCACCAGGACGACCGGGTCTTCCCGGGCGCGCAAGGCGGCCACCAGTGCGCCCGCGTCGGCTTCGAAATCGGGGAATCGCACCACCCAGGCGCCCAGCGAGTCGACCAGGGCGGGGCCGGTCGTGGCAAGCAGTTGACCAGGCAGTTCGGCGCCGCACTCCAGCGTGCGCCAGTGCGGCGGGCGCCGCCGGCGATGTCGCTCGATGCGCTCGTCGACGCCGTCGTACTCGGAGTCCATGGTCGCGAAATAGGTGACAGGGCTCGGGTCTCCCAAGAAGAGGGACTCGGCGAAAGCCGATTTACCGCTGCCTACGCCGCCAAGAACGAGGGTGATCAGCACCAAAGCGCCGGCCCGCAACGTAGCAGAACCCTTAGGCTCCGCCTGCGTTCGCGCCGCCACGGCGCGGGCTTGCCGACGTGTTGATCAGTATTCATGATCGTCCTCGCGAAGTTCAAGTCTCTGGTGCCTCGGTATCCTGACTCCCGGGTCTACGCCGCACCCGACCTTCCCACCCGAGGGCAGTGGTCATTCGTGAGGTTGGCTCTCCGGTTACAGTTGCGGGACAGTGCCGGATTCA
>JAJYPE010000048.1 GCA_021795585.1 Actinomycetes bacterium
GTCGACCTTGACCGAGAAGATCTCCTCGACGGCCTTGCCGATCTCGACCTTGTTGGCTCGGCGGTCGACCTCAAAGGTGTAGGTCCCGGCGTCGGAGAGCCCGTAGGACTTCTCGGAGACGACCGGGCGGATGATGATCGAATAGGGGCTCTTCATCTTCAGGCCTCCGCGCCTTCGCCGGCGTCCTCGTCCTCGCCTGTTCCAAGCAGGGTCGAGCGCTCGAAGACCACCACGTCCGAGCAGAGAACGTCGTATGGGTTCAGCTCGGCCTCGTCGATCAGGTGGACATTGGGGATGTTGGAGAAGGTGCGCACCAGGTTGTAGTCGTATGGATCGACCACCAGGAGCACGCGCTTCTCGGACATGCCTGCGGCGGCGAGGAAGGCCAAGCCGGACTTGGTCTTGGGAACGTCGTAGGCGAAAGAGTCGACGACGACCACGGCCTCGGAGGCGGCACGGTCAGAAAGGGACTGGTAGAGCGCAGCGCGCTTCATCTTCTTGGGGGTCCGCTGCTCGTAGCTGCGGGGCTTCGGGCCGAGGGCGACGCCGCCACCCACCCAATGGGGAGCGCGGATCGAGCCCTGGCGGGCGCGGCCGGTACCCTTCTGGCGGAATGGCTTGCGGCCTCCACCGGAGACCTCGGCACGGGTCTTGGTGGACTGGGTGCCGCGGCGGGCTGCCGCCAGCTGCGCAGTCACGACCTGATGCAGCAGAGAAATGTTGGGTGTGCGCCCGAAAACGGAAGGCTCGAGGGCTATCTCGCCGATGCGCTCGCCCTCGCGGTTCAACAGCGGCGCCTGATGATTGGCGAGCTCGCGGACCGGCTTATCGATCACGTTGGCCATGGCTTACTTCCCGCCCTTCACAGCGTCGCGAACGATGACGCGGGAGCCCTTGGCTCCGGGCACCGCACCTTTGATGAGCAGGAGACCGCGCTCGGCATCCGCCTTGACGACCTGAAGGTTCAATGTCGTCACCTTGTCGGAGCCGTACTGCCCGGCCATCCGGGTGCCCTTGAAGACGCGAGCCGGGGTGGCGCAAGCGCCGATTGAGCCGGGAGCACGGTGCTTCTTGTGGTTGCCGTGCGCGGCGCCCTGGCCACGGAAGTTGTGCCTCTTCATTCCTCCGGTGAAGCCATGCCCCTTGGAGGTGCCGGTGACGTCCACGAAGTCACCAGGCGCGAGAATCTCGACGCCGTACTGTGACCCGGCGCTGAAGCCGGAGACATCGTCGAGCCGAAACTCGAGAACCTCCACGCCCGGATCTACGCCGGCCGCGCGAAAGACGCCACTCTCAGGCTTGTTGACACGCTTGGGATCCTTGTTCCCATAGGTGACGAAAAGCGCCGAGTAACCGTCAGTGGAGGGCTGCTTAACCCTCATGACCCTGATTGGGTCAACCTTGACAACAGTCACCGGAATGACGCGGTTCTGGTCGTCCCAGACCTGCGTCATGCCCAGCTTCCTGCCTATTAGAGCCTTGGTTGCCATTTCCCATGAACTTTCCACAAACAACGAAGCAAATGCTTCATCCGGTTAGCAGGCCCGGAGGCCCGCTGGGGCAGACACAAAAACTCCGCCTTGTCGGGCGGAGCCTTGCCATCTGTTTGCCAGGAGGTTCTTGCACTCAAGTGCAAGCCTTCCCAGACGTCAAGACACGAAACTCTTTTAGCCTAAACGAATTACTCTCTCAGACCGCCCAGTTCAGACGTTCTGGATCTTGATCTCGATGTCGACGCCCGCCGGGACGTCGAGGCGCTGGAGCGAGTCAACCGTCTTAGGGGTGTGCTCGACAATATCGAGCAAACGCTTGTGCACCCGCATCTCGAAGTGCTCGCGCGAATCCTTGTGCTTGTGCGGTGAACGGATAACGGTATAGCGGGAGGTCTCCGTCGGTAGCGGCACAGGCCCCTTCACCTTGGCGTCGGTACGCAGCACCGTTTCGACGATCTTCTTGGTGGAGGAGTCGAGAATCGCCGCATCGTAGGCCTTCAGGCGGATCCTGATCCGCTGCCTGGAAGTGTCTGCCATCGCAATTCCCTTAACTTGATTCAAAGTCAGCCCTAACATCATAGGGCTTACAAACGAAGGACCGGCTCCATCACCTGGAGCCGGTCCCAGTACCTTGGCGAGCCGAAGTCGGCCGCGCTACTTGATGATCTTTGTAACCGCGCCGGCGCCGACGGTGCGGCCGCCCTCGCGGATAGCGAAGCGCAGGCCCTCGTCCATGGCGATCGGCTTCTGCAGCTCGACCTTCATGGTCACGTTGTCGCCCGGGACGACCATTTCCTTGCCCTCGGGAAGGGTGATGGTGCCGGTGACGTCAGTGGTCCGGAAGTAGAACTGCGGACGGTAGTTATTGAAGAACGGCTTGTGACGGCCGCCTTCTTCCTTCGTCAAGACGTAGACGTTGGCCTCGAACTCTGCGTGCGGGGTAATGGACCCCGGCTTGCAGAGCACCTGGCCGCGCTCTACCTCGTTCTTCTTGGTGCCGCGGAGCAGGGCGCCGATGTTGTCACCGGCACGGCCTTCGTCCAGCAGCTTGTTGAACATCTCGACGCCGGTGCAGACCGTCTTCTGCGTCGTGCGCAGTCCGACGATCTCGATCTCGTCTCCAACCTTGACGATTCCGCGCTCCACCTTGCCGGTGACCACGGTGCCGCGGCCCTGGATGGTGAAGACGTCCTCGATCGGCATCAGGAAGGGCTTGTCCACCGCGCGCACGGGCTCGGGGATGTAGCTGTCCACCGCGTCCATCAGCTCGATGATCTTCTCCTGCCAGGCAGGGTCGCCCTCGAGTGCCTTGAGGGCCGAGACGCGCACGACCGGGGTGTCGTCACCCGGGAAGTCGTACTCGCTGAGGAGCTCACGCACCTCGAGCTCGACGAGGTCAAGGAGCTCCTCGTCGTCCACCATGTCCGCCTTGTTGAGGGCGACCACGATGTAGGGCACGCCCACCTGACGGGCGAGCAGCACGTGCTCACGAGTCTGGGGCATGGGGCCGTCGGCGGCGGAGACCACCAGGATGGCTCCATCGACCTGGGCGGCACCCGTGATCATGTTCTTGATGTAGTCGGCGTGACCCGGCATGTCGACGTGCGCATAGTGCCGATTGGGGGTCTCGTACTCGACGTGCGCGATCGAGATGGTTATACCACGGGCCCTCTCCTCGGGGGCCTTGTCGATCTGGTCGAAGGGGGTGAACTTCACCCCGGGGTTCCGTTCTGCCAGCGTCTTGGTGATCGCAGCAGTCAGTGTGGTCTTGCCATGGTCAATGTGCCCCATGGTGCCTATGTTCACGTGCGGCTTTGACCGCTCGAACTTCTGCTTTGCCATTGTGGTTAGATTGCTCCGTTATTCCGCACCGGCGCCATGAAGAGACAGCGACGGCTCCTTACAAGGTACCGATAATAGGCTACTCGCCCCGCACCCGGGCCACGATCTCCTTGGCTATGGAGTCGGGCACCTCCTGGTACGAGTTGAACTGCATAGTGTATGTGGCGCGCCCCTGGGTGCGCGACCGCAAGTCAGTGGCGTAGCCGAACATCTCGGCAAGTGGAACCTGGGCGCGGATCACTTGGGCAGACCCTCGCTGCTCCATGCCTTCGATCTTGCCACGCCGCGATGACAGATCCCCGATCACATCGCCCATGTACTCCTCGGGGGTCACCACCTCCACTGACATTATTGGTTCGAGAAGGATCGGCGTGGCCTTGCGCGCCGCCTCCTTGAACGCCATCGAGCCCGCGATCTTGAAGGCCATCTCGGACGAGTCGACATCGTGGTAGGACCCGAAGGTCAGCACCGCACGAATGTCCACCGTCGGATAGCCGGCCAGCACGCCGGAGGTCATTGCCTCCTGGATGCCCGCGTCGACCGAAGGGATGTACTCCTTGGGGATCACGCCGCCCGTGATCTTGTCCACGAACTCGTATCCGCCACCGGGGCCTGTCGGCTCCAGTGATATGACAACGTGTCCGTACTGGCCACGCCCACCGCTCTGGCGAACGTACTTGCCCTCGACCTTCTCCGCAGTGCGCTTGATGGTCTCGCGGTAGGCGACCTGGGGCTTACCGACGTGCGCGTCCACCTTGAACTCGCGCAGCATGCGGTCGACGATAACCTCGAGGTGCAACTCGCCCATTCCGGAGATGACGGTCTGGCCGGTCTCCTCGTCAGTGCGGATGCGGAAGGTCGGGTCCTCCTCCGCCAGCGCGTAAAGGGCCTTGCCCATCTTCTCCTGGTCAACCTTGGTCTTGGGTTCGACCGCCACGTGGATAACCGGCTCGGGGAACTCAAGCGATTCCAGCACCACCGGCTTGTCCAAGTCGCAAAGGGTGTCACCCGTGGTGGTGTTCTTCAGGCCAACGGCGGCGACGATATCGCCCGCGTAGATGGTGTCGATGTCCTCGCGATGGTTGGCGTGCATGAGGAGGATGCGGCCGATGCGCTCCTTCCGGTCCTTGGTGGAATTGAGGATCGAGGATCCCTTGTCCAGCGTTCCGGAGTAGACACGGAAGTAGGTGAGCTTGCCGACGTAGGGGTCGGTCATGATCTTGAAGGCCAAAGCGCTGAAGGGCTCGGCATCGGAAGCCAGCCGGGTGACCTCCTGGTCGCCGCGCAGGTTGGTGCCGACGGCAGCCGGAATATCCACCGGCGAGGGCAGGAAGTGCACAACCGCGTCGAGCATGGGCTGGACACCCTTGTTCCGGAAGGCGGAACCGCAGAGGACCGGAACGCCGAAGCCGTCGTTGGTGGCGCGGCGGATCGCGTCGCGCAGCTCGGCCGGCGTGATCACCTCTTCGCCCAGATACTTCTCCATAAGATCGTCATCGAAGGTGGCCAGCGCCTCCACCAACTCCTGGTGGTAGGTCGCGGCCTCTTCGGCGAGATCCTCGGGAATCGGGACGACGTCGAAGCGCTCCCCCAGCTCGTCCTCGTAGACCACGGCGTTCATCTCCACCAGGTCGATCACGCCCTTGAAGAGGCTCTCGGCGCCGATGGGAAGCTGGACCACCAGCGGATTGGCATCGAGGCGATCGCGCATCATGTCCACGCAGCGGAAAAAGTCGGCCCCGACGCGGTCCATCTTGTTGACGAAGCAGAGGCGCGGGACGCTGTATTTGTCGGCCTGGCGCCAGACCGTCTCGGTCTGGGGCTCAACGCCGGCGACGGCATCGAAAACGGCCACAGCGCCGTCGAGCACGCGGAGCGAGCGCTCCACCTCGACCGTGAAGTCGACGTGGCCGGGCGTGTCGATGATGTTGATGCGGTGGTCCGCCCAGAAGCAGGTCGTCGCAGCTGAGGTGATGGTGATGCCGCGCTCCTGCTCCTGGACCATCCAGTCCATGGTGGCCGCGCCCTCGTGCACCTCACCGATCTTGTAGTTCTTGCCGGTGTAGTAGAGGATGCGCTCCGTGGTGGTCGTCTTGCCCGCATCGATGTGGGCCATGATGCCTATGTTGCGGATCTTCTCCAGCGGATACTGTCTTGGTGCCATTTCGTTCCTCAAAGGTCCACTCGGCCGGGCTTGCGCCTCCGGCCATCGACGGGCTCAAAGCGCCGTCCTCGGCGCCGTCCAAGCCGTGTCAGACCGGGCGAAGCGCCATTCGTATTGCGCGCCCTCGTGCGCGCAAAGAGCCGCGCCCGCCTGCAGCGGGCCCGGCTCAAAGTCCAGGAATTTCTTCTATTACCAGCGGTAGTGTGCGAACGCCTTGTTCGATTCCGCCATCTTGTGCAGGTCCTCGCGACGCTTCACCGAAGCGCCGATGCCGTTGGACGCATCCAGGATCTCGTTCGCGAGGCGCAGCACCATCGACTTCTCGCGCCTCTTGCGGGAGAATCCGACGATCCAGCGGATGGAAAGGGTGTGGGCACGGCGGCTCTTCACCTCGACCGGGACCTGATAGGTCGCGCCGCCGACTCGGCGGGAGCGGACCTCGAGTTCCGGCTTGGTGTTCTCGATCGCCTTCTTCAGGATGGTGAGGGGATCGCCTCCGGTCCGCTCCTTTATGTTGTCGAGAGCGCCGTAGACGATGCTCTCGGCCAGGGACTTCTTGCCCCGGGAGAGGATCTTGTTGATCAGTTGAGTGACCAGGGTCGAGTGATAGACCGGGTCGGCTACGATCTCACGGCGTGGTGCTGGGCCCTTGCGCGGCATCTGCCTACTTCTCCTTCTTCGCGCCGTAACGGCTGCGCGCCTGCTTGCGGTTCTTGACGCCAGAAGTGTCCAGCGCACCGCGAATAATCTTGTAACGAACGCCGGGGAGGTCCTTGACGCGGCCGCCCCTGACCAGGACGATGGAGTGCTCCTGTAGGTTGTGCCCGACACCGGGGATGTATGCCGTCACCTCGACTCCCGAGGTGAGGCGCACACGGGCCACCTTCCGCAGAGCCGAGTTCGGCTTCTTGGGGGTGGTGGTATAAACGCGCGTGCAAACACCGCGGCGCTGAGGCGCACCCTTGAGGGCCGGAGTCTTGGTCTTCGACCGCTTCGACTCCCTGCCGGTGCGAACCAGCTGAGCTATCGTTGGCATCGGTAAATCTCCATCCAGCTTTCGCCTAGCGCTGCGGTGGCTTCCCGCGGCGCGGCTTTCCAAACGGGCCGCCCCGTCTTTGCGAGGCTCTGCCCAAACTTTCTTCCACCGCCCGGACTGGCCGAAGGCGAAAAATTGCCAAAGTTACAATATAGATCCCGAACGGGGGCCGACCTGCATCGGCCCACGCTCGATGATCTTCGGACCTCAGGCTCCCTGGGTGAAGCCACCCTCTTCGTCGAGGCCCTCGAGGAAGGACGCCTCCATGCCTCCGAGCTCCTCGGCCTCGGCCTCCATGGTGGCAAGCTCCTCTGCACCCGGCTCGGTGTAATCCTCGAAATCCTCCGAGGACCAGTAGGTCATCTGCTTTGCGTGCGGAGTCGCCACCTGAACGCTTCGGTACTGGCCCATGCCGGTTCCGGCCGGGATCAGCTTGCCGATGATGATGTTCTCCTTCAGACCGAGCAGTCCGTCCGAGCGGCCTTCGATGGCCGCCTCGGTCAGCACCCGGGTGGTCTCCTGGAAGGAGGCCGCCGAGAGCCAGGACTCGGTCGCAAGGCTCGCCTTGGTGATCCCCATAAGCTCGGGACGCCCCAGGGCCGGCTGCTGATCCTTGGAGGTCAGCTCGAGGTTGACGTCGTGGTAGGTGCGGGCGTCGACCCTCTCGCCGGGAAGGAAGTTCGAGTCTCCGGGCTCGGCGACGGTGACCTTCTTCAGCATCTGGCGCACGATCAGCTCGATGTGCTTGTCGTGGATGGAAACGCCCTGGTCACGATAGACCTTCTGCACTTCCTCCACCAGATACTGCTGGACCTCACGTATGCCCTTGATGTCAAGGAGCTCCTTGGGGTCCTTGGGTCCGTCGACGAGAACGTCGCCCGCCTCCACCTTCTGGCCGTCGGAAACCTCCAGCCGCTGCTTGGCGGTGAGGTCGTGCTCCTCGCGGAGGCCCTCATCGTCCACGATTACTACGCGGCGATGGGTGTCGGTCTCCTCGATGTGCACGGTGCCCGTCGTGTGGGTGAGCACAGCGGCGCCCTTGGGGGTACGAGCCTCGATAAGCTCCACCACGCGGGGAAGGCCGTGGGTGATGTCCGCGCCTGCGACGCCTCCCTGGTGGAAGGTACGCATTGTCAGCTGGGTTCCAGGCTCGCCGATCGACTGGGCCGCGATCACACCGACCGCCTCCCCCATGTCGATCAGGCGCCCTGCCGCCAACGACTGGCCATAGCAGACCCGGCACACGCCGTGCGGAGTGTCACAGGTGACCACCGAGCGGACGCGGATGCGGTTGACTTCGGGATCGTCGCGAAGGGTGGCGAGCACCGCGTCGTCGATGAGCGTCCCGACGGGAAGCTCCGTCCCGTCCACCAGCGTCACGCCGTCAGCCAGCACGCGGCCGTAGATACGGGTCTCGAGATAAGAGCTCCGCTTTCCGTCGTCGGGTGCGATGTGGTCCATCCAGATGCCACGGGTGGTCTGGCAGTCCTCCTCGCGGACGATGATCTCCTGGGCCACGTCCACCAGACGGCGGGTGAGATACCCGGAGTCCGCGGTCCGCAGCGCGGTGTCCGCCAGCCCCTTGCGGGCGCCGTGTGTCGAGATGAAGTACTCCAGAACCGAGAGGCCCTCGCGGAACGAGGACTTGATCGGCCTGGGGATCATCTCGCCTCGCGGATTCGAGACCAGCCCCTTCATTCCCGAGATCTGGCGGATCTGCTGCGCGTTGCCGCGCGCGCCCGAATCCACCATCATGTCGAGCGGGTTGAACTCGAAGGAGGAGAGCATCGACTCCATGGCGCGGCCAATCTCGGAGTTGGCCGAGGTCCAGATCTCGACCTCCTTTTGGCGACGCTCGTCGTCGGTTATGATGCCCCTCTTGAATTGCTGCTCGGCCTTCTCGGCTTCCTTCTCGTAACGGTCGAGGATCTCCTGCTTGACGGCAGGGGTCTTGACGTCGTCGATCGAGATGGTGAGTCCGGAGCGAGTCGCGAAGCGAAAGCCGAGGGACTTGATGGCGTCGAGAGCCGCCGACACCTCCTGCTTGGAGTACGAGTTGGCGATCTCCTCCACGATCGAGCCGATCGGCGTTGCCTTCTTCCCGATCAAGGTGTTCACGAAGCGGAAGCCCTCGGGAAGCGCCTCGTTGAAGAAGACGCGGCCCGCGGTGGTGTGAATCTCCTCCACCTCGCCCTCGCTGTCACGCCTGCGCAGCACGATGGGCGCGTGAAGGCCTATTCCGCCCTCGTCGTACGCCATCTGAACCTCGTAGGCGTGGCGGAAGACGCGGCCCGCGCCCTTCTCGCCATCGACCTCCATGGTCAGGTAGTAGGCGCCGAACACCATGTCCTGGCTGGGCACGGTTATCGGCCGGCCGGTGGCCGGGGAGAGGATGTTGTTGGCGGAAAGCATGAGGATGCGCGCCTCGGCCTGCGCCTCCGCCGAAAGCGGAAGGTGCACTGCCATCTGGTCGCCGTCGAAGTCGGCGTTGAAGGCGGCACAGACCAGCGGGTGGATCTGGATGGCCTTGCCGTCAACCAGAACCGGCTCGAAGGCCTGGATGCCCAGGCGGTGCAGAGTCGGAGCGCGGTTGAGCAGCACGGGATGCTCCCGCACCACCTCCTCCAGCACGCGCCACACTTCATTGCGCCGGCGCTCGACCATGCGCTTGGCGGACTTGATGTTCTGGGCGTATTCCAGGTCAACAAGGCGCTTCATCACGAAGGGCTTGAAGAGCTCGAGCGCCATCTGCTTGGGCAGGCCGCACTGGTGCAGCTGCAGCGTAGGGCCGACCACGATGACCGAACGGCCCGAGTAGTCGACGCGCTTGCCCAGCAGGTTCTGACGGAAGCGCCCCTGCTTGCCCTTGAGCATGTCAGAGAGGCTCTTCAGCGGGCGGTTGCCTGGTCCCACGACTGGACGCCCACGGCGGCCGTTGTCGAAGAGGGCGTCAACCGCCTCCTGAAGCATGCGCTTCTCGTTGTTCACGATGATCTCCGGCGCGGCCAGGTCCAACAGCCTCTTCAGGCGGTTGTTCCTGTTGATCACGCGACGGTAGAGGTCGTTGAGGTCGGAGGTTGCGAAACGACCGCCATCGAGCTGCACCATCGGGCGCAGATCAGGTGGGATCACCGGGATCACGTCCATGATCATCGACCTGGGGTCGTTCATCGGGCGGCCGTGCTCATCCCGAGCGTTGAAGGCGGTGACGATCTTCAAGCGCTTGATCGCCTTCTGGCGGCGCTGGGCCGAAAGCGGCTTGCGGCCGTCGCCCGGATCGATCATCTCCCGAAGCTTGCGCTCCTCCTCCTCGAGGTCGAGGCGGCCGATCAACTTGGCGATTGCCTCGGCACCCATGCCGCCTTCGAAGTAGTCTCCGAAGCGGTCGCGCAGTTCGCGCCAGAGCATCTCGTCCTCGATGATGAGGCGTGCGTGCAGGCCCTTGAAGGCATCGAAGGCACGATCGGCCAGCTCGGCCTCACGCTCATAACGGGCACGGGTGGTCTCGAGGCGCTGCTCGCCGCGCTTGGTGGCGGCGCGGATCTCGGCTTCCTTGGACCCACGAGACTCCAGGTCGGCCAGTTCCGCCTCGTTCTCCTTGAAGACCGAATCGAGCTCGAGATTCTTCTTGTTCTCGATGAGCTTCAGCTCCTCGGCGTGCTCGATCTCCAGGTTGGGCAGATCGGCATGCCGACGCTCCTCGTCGATCCAGGTCACCAGGTTGGCGGCGAAATAGATCACCTTTTCAAGCTGCTTTGCCTTCAGCTCCTCCTTGAGGGAGGTGCCCATGAGCAGATACGCGAGCCAGGAGCGGGTTCCACGCAGATACCAGATGTGCACGACAGGCGCAGCCAGCTCGATGTGGCCCATGCGCTCGCGCCGCACCTTGTTATGTGTTACCTCGACGCCGCAGCGCTCGCAGATGATTCCCTTAAAACGGATCCTCTTGTACTTGCCGCAAGCGCACTCCCAGTCCTTGGTGGGGCCAAAAATCTTCTCGCAGAAGAGGCCGTCCCGCTCGGGGCGAAGGGTGCGGTAGTTGATAGTCTCGGGCTTCTTTACCTCTCCATGGGACCAGGTGCGGATGGCATCCGCGCTGGCGATCCCGATCTTTAGACTGTCAAACTCGTTAACGTCAATCATCTAGAAACCCCCTTCTCCACCAAAGCGCCGGCCCTCGTCCATGTCGGAGCCACGCTCCGGCCTGGCCAACGAGATGCCCAGCTGCTCCGTGGTGCGATAGGCGTCCTCTGCAATCTCTCTGATGTGGATCTCCTCGCCTGCCTTGGAGAGCACCTCGACGTTAAGGCCGAGTGACTGCATCTCCTTTATGAGGACCTTGAAGCTCTCGGGAATCCCGGGCTCCGGAATGTTTTCGCCCTTGACGATGGCCTCGTAGACCTTCACGCGGCCGAGCACGTCGTCCGACTTGATGGTCAAGAGTTCCTGCAGGGCATAGGCGGCGCCATAAGCCTCGAGTGCCCACACCTCCATCTCTCCGAAGCGCTGGCCGCCGAACTGCGCCTTTCCTCCCAACGGCTGCTGGGTGATCATCGAGTATGGGCCAGTGGAGCGGGCGTGGATCTTGTCATCCACCAGGTGGGCAAGCTTGAGGATGTAGACGTATCCGACCGAAATCGGATTGTCGTAGGCCTCGCCGGCGCGCCCGTTGAAGAGGGTGACCTTGCCGTCGCGCCCGATCAGGCGCTTGCCGTCCACCGTCTCAGGATTCAGGGTCTCGAACACCCT
>JAJYPE010000049.1 GCA_021795585.1 Actinomycetes bacterium
CGTGCCCCGAGGACCTCGTCTGCGCGATACTCTTCCGCTAGGCCGGCATCGTTCGGGCGCATTCCATGATCACCAGGCGCGCTAACCGGCGGTCGACCAACTGAGCACCGTGGGATGTGGTCGTCTCGAATGGGGCAGGTGAGGACGCTTTTGGTCTTATGCGCGCCGCCGGCTCACTTACGTGCGCTTCCCGGACAACCGTGGCCACGTGGCCACGCCGGAGTCGCCGGCAACCAGCTTGGAGCTTTCCCAAGGTGCGCTCCGACACCCTGGGCTTTCTGGTCGCCTCCCAGGTGGGGGTATATGGGTCCAGAACCGAACGACGACGGGTGGCTCCGCCGGCGCCGCGGCGATCCGGGAGCCTAGGGAATTCGCCACGGGTCTCTTGGTACTCTCCACCGGCGCGCGGGTGATCCCCCCCCCGGGGATCGTATCGCATGCAGCTCGAGGAGGTTTTCCCCGAGGGCACGGTTGGTACCCCCTCGATGCGGCGCCCGATCCTGCTCCGCAAAGGAGCCGGCCAGGGGTGAGTAAGACGCGGTTGCTCTTGGCGCTTTTCGGGCTTTTGTCACCGGCCAAGGGGATCCCGGGCAAGAAGACTTAATGCTTGTGCTGCGCCTTTATTCTCGCTATCACGCAGGGGATGTCTGTATTCTCATCGATCCAGTAGCTGGCGCAAACGCGGTGATAGCCGTCTGCGACAATCAGGGGCCAACCCCGGATGGCGTCTCCGGCAATCACGAGGACTGGAGAGAGCTTGTCGCCCTTGGCGACCTTCTCAAGGTCACTCGCGACGTGGGCGTTATTTCGATCGAGAAGCGGAAGTCGAGACGCCCGCAGCAGATCCTTCGCTTTTCGCCTGCTGATGTGGCCGGCGTCCGCCTCGGATCGGAGCGCTTCGACGAGGTGACCAGCTGCCTCTTCCTCCATCACAAGGCTGAGATAGTCCGTGGCGGCGGGAAAGTCGTGGCTTTCGGGCTCATCCTTCCAGTGGGTGGCGGTCATCTTGCTCCTTTTCGGAGGGAACGGCCGAAAACCGGCGTTGGCGAACTCGACCCATCCTACGCCTGTCGTCCAAGGCCGGATGGCCTTCCAAGAGGTGCCCGAAGAACAGCTCGGCTAAAACAAGGCGCCGCGGCTCGTTGGCTCGTCGATTCCGGGGCGTCGAATGCCCGTGTGCCAAGTGAATGGACGAGGGGAGGCCAACGCGGAGCCGCCGTGCGGCGAAGGTCTTCCCTTTGATGATTCCTTTTCGGCGAAGACGGTGGGCCTCCCGCGCGGAGGGCGGGAGCTCTTCAGTCCTTGAAGCTTGCCCAGGTGCTGCGGCCCGCCTCGGCAAGCTCCGCCAACGTGCGCGGCGTTCCCACGGCGTTAGTGCTCGCGCGCCACGTCTCCAGGTGGCTCAAGTTGCAAAAGATAGAAGCCGAGGGGCAGAAAGCCTCGATGACCGGCCCGCCCGATGCTGACGGCCACCATCCGACCGCGCCGGTGTCGACCACCTCTCCTCTGAGCACCGTGAGCTCGATCGTGGCGCCGCAGGTGGGGCAACGGGTCGAGCCGGTGGTGTCGAGTCCGAGCGCAGCCGGTATGCCTACGACGTCGAAGGCGCACCAGGTATGCAGATCGTTTCCGGAGATCGATATGGAGTGCGCGGAGGAGCGAATCGTGAGCCCTTCGGATCCGTCGACGGATCGCTGCTCCCCCTCGCCGGCATTGGTTGTGGCAATGCCTGCCGCGACCAGGCGGTCCACCGCTGATCGGACCGTGGCCCCGTCAAGGCCCGTCAGGTCGGCGATTCGGGCTTCTTCCACGGTGTCGCCGCCAAGGATCGCGCGGAATGCCGCTCGCCTAACCGCCAGCGTCACCGGGTCCGTGTCGACGGCCGCGTCCAGGATCGATCCACTTGGTTCCGGCATATGCTTCCCTCCGCCTCGAAGTGTAGGGCTGGGCGACCGAAGTCCGCTCCGCCGCTGATCGTGGCAATTGGCGCTCCCACCGTGCTTGTCATCTTGCCCGTGTTCGGTGCTAAAAGACACCTATGGAATTGGATGAGCTGCAGGAGCGGACTTTCACGCGCGCCACCGCCGTTACGCGTCGCGCCTATCCCCCGGAGCGGCGCCTGAGTGGTGAGCTCCTGTCGGGGTATCTTGACCGGCGCGTCTTCGCGGTGGTGACGACGACGCGCCCCGACGGCCGTCCGCATGCAGCGATTACCTCGTATTTCAGGCGAGGGACGAGCTTCTGGATGCCCACGGCAGTCGGATCGGCGCGAGAGGGAAATGTGCGTCACGAGCCGTGGCTTGCACTCGTGGTCACCGAAGGTGATCGGGCGGAGCACGTTGTGGTGATCGTGGAAGGGCCGTGCCACGCGGTGGACAAGTCCGCCGTTCCCGCTGACGTGGCCGAAACCACCAGGGAGGAATGGGTGTCTGTGTGGCTGTGCCTCGAGGCCACGAGGCTTATTTCCTACGTGTCAGAGGGTTCGGCGCTCTGAACGGGCGCCGAACCCATGGCTCCAAGCCGGCCGGGTGCAATGGACGATCAGCAGACGCCGCGACCAGGATTGTGGTGACGGGGGGCGTGGCCCGTGGCCGCCGCCCGCTTGTGCCGGGTCACCGGCGGTGCGGGAACATGCCCGACATCGAGTCGTTCGACTGCCGCACGGATGTCGGAGAGTAGCGTCTCGGCAACATCCCGTCCCAGACCCTCGCGCACGACGATGCGGAGCACCGCGATCTCGGAGGCGTTCGGAGCAAGCGTGTAGGCGGGAATGATCCAGCCTCGCTCCCGAAGCGCCGCAGAGAGATCGAAGACGCTCCAGCGTTCCGCCGACGTGAGCTTGAAGCAGACCACGGGCAGCGCGTCGGTTTTGGACAGGAGCGTGAACCTGCCCGTCGCCTCCAGCTCCGAGCTGATCCAGGTTGCGGTGGATACCAGAGCGCCCATTACCTTCGCGTATCCTTGGCGTCCCAGCCTCAGCAGGTTGTAGTACTGGGCGACGATTTGGGATGAGCCGCGCGAAAAGTTGAGATTGAAGGTTGGATGGTCGCCGCCGAGATAGTTGACGTGAAAGACTAGCTCCTGCGGCAGCAGGTCGGCCTCACGCCATAGGGCCCAGCCGATGCCCGGGTATACCAGCCCGTACTTGTGTCCCGAGGTGTTGATCGACTTCACGCGCGGGAGGCGAAAGTCCCACGCAAGGTCGGGGTTGATGAACGGAGCAACGAAGCCCCCCGAGGCCGCGTCGACGTGGATCGGCACGTCGAGACCCCGCTCACTTTGAAGCTGATCAAGGGCCGAGGCGAGTTCCTCTATAGGTTCGTACTCCCCGGTGTAGGTCGAGCCGAGTATCCCCACTACGCCTATGGTGTTTTCGTCGACCAGGCTGAGCGCCTCGTCGACCCCGAGAATGTAACGGGTTGGGGTCATCGGCACGTACCGGGGCTCGACTTCGAAGTAGCGTGCAAACTTCTCCCAACAAACCTGCACGTTTGCTCCCATGACGATGTTGGGAGTCGCACTTGCAGCTGCTTCCCCGCGTAGCTTCTTCCATCTCCATTTCATCGCCAGGCCCGCAAGGTGGATTGCTTCGGAGGAGCCCACCGTTGCGGTTCCGGTTGCCCCGGTCTCATCGGGCGCATTGAAGAGATCGGCGATCATGTTCACGCATCGGTCGGCCAAGTCGGCGGTCTGGGGGTACTCCTCGGCGTCGACAAAGTTCTTGGAGAGTGTGCGGGCCATGAGCGACTTCGCTTCGGGCTCCATCCAGGTCGTCACGAAGCTGGCGAGGTTGAGCGCGGCGTTGCCGTCGAGGTTGAGCTCGTCCTCGATGAGTTGTGCCACGACCCGCGGGGACGACGGACCGTCGGGCAGGCGGTAGCGGGGGATCGACTCGCTCAAATCCCTGGCGCTGTATATGGGCGCGAGCGAGGGCTCGAATCCCTCTTCGGGTGTGGGTTCCTTGCGGGTCAACACTTTCCAACCTCCCAATCGACGGGGGTTGGTGTTCCCCATCGCGACTAGCACGTGGTTCCTGTCTAACAAAGAATCGAGTTCACCGTGTCTCGGCCGCCTCATCAACCGTTCAGGGACGGCCTCGCGGATCCGGCACGGCACGACCCCTCATTGGTGCCCGAAGATTACACACCGCCGGGGGTCACACCCCGAGCCGCTCCCTGAGTTCCGGCTGGCGGCCACGGCTGACCGGCACCTGGTGGCCGCAGGAGCCTGGTGACATTTCCAGAACGAACTGGTCTCCATCGCGGTGTACCGTCTCGACATGGTCAAGGTATACGATGCTGCTTCGGTGCACCTTGAGAGAGCGATCATCGGTCAGCCTCGCTTCCAGCTGGGAGAGTGACAAGCCGCAGAAGTGGTGCCTCCCGTCAACGCAAACGTTGGTGTAATGGCCGTCCGCCTGTAACAGTGACACCTTGCCTATGTCCACGAGCGCAATGCGCCCCTGGTGGGAAACGGGGAGCTTCACCAGGCTCCTGGCCCGCTCGCCTTCGGTGGCCGCACCGGCGCATATCGCCTGAATATCCATCCGTGGCCGACTTCCCCGAGCGGCCGACGCTAGCAAGGGGGACCCTGCGGCTACTGCTTCTGGGTTCGGTCGAGTACGGCGGTGCTGGCTGCTTCTGCCCGACAAGCTCGGACCTGAGGGAGCTTGTTCATCACGGGATGCTTTCCCAGGGCGAAGTCGTGCTCCTCGACCTTTGCGCGGGCGTCGAGCATCTGGGCCGGGCCACTGCGGACTCCGTCGATGTGATGCTCGTCGTCGCGGGACCTAACCCGCGTTCCATCTCGATCGCTCACCAAGTGCGCAGAATGGCGCTTGAAATCGGAATCGAGCGCCTGTTGCTGGTAGGCAATGGCATCCGCGACGATGCGGACGCCGTTTACTTCATGAATGGTGCCAAGGAGTTTCAGGTGGCCGGGCTCGTTTATGCATCTGCGCAGGCTCTAGCTGCGGAGCGCGCGGGGCAGACGCTTTACAGCGCGGACCCCTTCGCCGCGGCGGAGATCTCAGCGATTGCCGATGCCATCCAGTCGACCCGATATTCGCACCCCCTCGGCGGCGCTGCGAATTAATGACAGAGACGCTCAGCCTCCACGTTTGGAGGGTGCGGCCTGCTTGATCGACCCTGCCCGGCCCTACGGGCGGCGTGGCCGGAGCGATTTTTCGCCCGTCCTGGGGCCTTTGCGCGCGCGACGCGAGGAGCATCGTTGTGGCGCTTCGATCATGCGTCCGGCGATGTCGAGGTGGTTCGGTATGTTGGCGCGAGCCCCCACCTCTACGGAGAACCGGACCTCGGTGAGTTCGTTGAGAACTATCTCCACGACACTTCTGATCAAGTCGTCACCGGAGACCTCGATGCCGGCAATTGGGTATTCTTTGCTTTAGCGGCCGTGGTATCCCTTCTTGGAGGATCTAGGCATGCGGTCAACTCCATAGATACCGTGGCTGCCGCTCACGAGGCGGCGGAATCTGCACAAGCGTCGGGACGTAACTCACGGCTTGCCCCGATGCCAGCCGGCCTGAGGGCCGTGCGCCGGGTTGTCGTGGGTGCTATCCGCCTGCGGCAGTTCTCGCGCCGCCAAGGCCGCCCGTCGCCGCTCGTAAGCGTTTGGCAACGGACCGTGAGATCCTGAAACGATTGCGGAAGTTGCCCCTGCCCCCGATCCCGAAGGTGGACTGTGCGGTCGGCAGTGGTTTGTTCAGGTTTGCCAGCACTACCTGCTCGCCATTGGTGAGCCCGGAGGTGATCGCCGTCCAGGTCGCGCCGATGGTGCCGACCTTGACCGATACCTGAGTTGGCGTGCCGGACTTCATGACGGTGACGGTGTAGTGGCCACCGGTGTCGCTGAGTGCCGAGGTCGGCACGGACAACGCTCGAGAGAGATTCGCGGTCGTGATTGTGGTGTCTGCGAGCGCACCGTCGAAGTTCGCGATCGACTTGGTGTTGAGCAGCGCCGTGACGGGCACGGTCGTCACCCCGGTCGACTGGCTCGTCGTCGGGGTGGTACCGATCGAGATCACTTTCGCATGGTAGGTCTGGGTGCGACCTTCCAGCCTGACTGTCACGTCGTTGCCCGTATGAATCGCCGTTGACTCCGAGGTCGGGACTGGAAGTACAACTTCGATCGAGGACGGGTCGATGATCGTGATGGTCTGCTTCGTCGACTGCGTGCGTACCGACGATCCCGTGGTCATCGAGATCGCCGCTACCACGCCGGATGCCGGCGAGACCACTTTCCCGGCTACGTCCTGCAGGGCCAAGGTAAGTGCCTGCTGGTCCGCGGTCACGGCCGCCCCGTCCGCAGTGATCTGTGCCGCAGAGATCGTCGTGGGCGTGGTGCCCCTGCCGCCCTGGCCCTGCTGAGCGGATGAATGGGTAGGGGAACTCTGCGCTGTCGACAACTGCTGCAGTGAATGCTGAAGGCTGGTGCATGCGGTGGCGTTCGCCGGGTTTGCCGCCGGGCCCGTACACAAGGCCTGGTACGCCTGCTGGGCGGTCTGCAGCGCCGAACGGGAGCCCGATGCCGGAACGGTCGTCGTGGTCGTCGACGATGTCGTGGTTGTGGTGGTGGATTGCTGTGCGTCGGCCAGTGTCGCCTGGGCTACGGCGAGCGCAGCTTCATCGGACGAAACTGCCTGGGCTTCTGACACCGATGGCGTAATTGTGGCGATTGTCTGTCCCGGAGTGACCGTCTCCCCTACGGTCACGTCGACCGATGCGATGGTGCCCGTGATCGGCGGTACAACGGTCGTGCTATTGGTGGGTTGAAGCGTTCCGATCCCCGAGATCGCGGCGGTGACGACCTCGTAGCTCGCGCTAGATAGCCGGTACGAGGGCGACTGTGTTGAGTTGCGTGTCGCATAATACGCCGCCACGATGGCGCCTATCACAATCAAGGCGATGGGGATTCGAAGAAGGCTGCGTCGGCGCTTCATCTAGGCTGCACTTCCGGTTGAACTTCCGCTCGTGCTTCCACTCGCTGGCTGTCCGCCGAATCCGCCACCGCCGAATCCGCCACCTCCGAAGCCCCTGGCGAACGTCGAGCAAGTTCCATTGACCGGCGCAGAGATTGCGACTTTGGTTGCGGTGACTACGCCGATGGAGCTGGTCGTGCCTTGTACCGTCACACACGAACCCACGGCAAGATCACTCGAGGCCGCAATTGCGCGGCCGGAGACAGTGGTCGAGGAGGTGATGGGCACGGTCACCGACTTCGTTGCCGTCGATGAGGTCGAGGTTATGGCGTTCAGCGTGAGCGATGTTGCCGATACCGATACCACGCGGCCGACATAGCGCTTGAAGTTCGGGCGGTTCCTCCGTCCACCGGTCGGGAAGGCGGGCCGGCTGCAAGGGGCGCCGGAGGAAATCTGGCTGATAACGGTGCGCGTCGCGGCCGATCCTTGCGTAGCGGGAATTTCGAAGACGCTAACGCAGGTACCCGCAGCCAGTGTGGTTGCGGCTACGTGGGTCGTCTTGGTGAACTTGGTCGTGCTCGTCCAGTCGACCGTGGTCTCGCCGGTTGCGGTTCCCTGAACTTGCATCGACGAGGACGCCACGGCTGCGACGGTCCCGGTGGCTGCCGGAGGCCTGAAGTTGCGGCGCGAGCGCTTGGTGCCATGGACCTTGGTCGAGGAGGTGGATTTGCTGGTTGCGGACGTGGACGAAGCGGCTGCGCTGCCGCATGCGGCCAGCAGAGTGCTGGCTCCTACCAGGCTCAATCCGATGAGCGTTCTTCTCAGCAACTTGACCTTTTCCCTTTACTATTCCGAGCGCAGTGCGTCGATCGGCGAAAGACGCGCGGCACGCACTGCGGGGTATACGCCGAAGACGAGGCTTATCACGATGGCGACCACGATTGCGCCTCCGGTTGCCCAGGCCGGGATGCTGATGGGATCTGACAACAGTTTGGGCAGGACCACTTTGCCTATCATGCCCAGGCCGACTCCCAGGGCGCCTCCGGTGAAGCCCAGGAAGGTGGCCTCAGCAAGGAACTGCCGGGAGATGTCGCGCCTGCGGGCACCGATTGCCTTGCGCAGGCCGATCTCCCGGGTGCGTTCTGCCACGGAGACCAGCATGATGTTCATAACGCCGATGCCACCGACAAGCAGCGAGACGCCGGCGATTCCGGCCAGGAGTGCCGTCAGGGTCGAGGACACCGAAGTTGCGGCGTTCACGATGGTCTGCTCCGCCGTGATGGTGAAGTTCGCGCTGGAGGCACTTGTCGAGCCCTGGAGCATGAGGAGTTCCTGGTCCGCCTCCTGGTAGGCGGCAGAAAGCGTGGAGGAGCCCGTTGCCTTCAAGATGATCTGCTGGACCGAATTGTCAGGGGTGCTGCCGCTCAGGGACGACTGGGAGGTCGTGAGTGGCACGATGGCGAGATTGTCTTCGCTCGCACCGGCACCTGTTCCCGATCCGACCGGTGAGAGGACTCCGACCACCGTCATTGGCAGCGATCCAACGGTGACCTGCTGGCCCACGGGATTGCGGCCGCTGAACAGCGTCTGTGCCGCGGTGGCGCCCAAGACGACGACATCGGCGTTGTTGGCCATGTCCGTGGAGTCGAGGAAGCGTCCGGCTTGCAGGGACTGAGACCTTGCGGTCAGCCACGAGGGTGTGGTTCCCTGGATTTGCAGTGTTGCACTTGTTGTGCCGTAAGTCAGCGAAGCGCTGGTGGTCACGATCGGGACGACCTGGGCAAGGTCGGGTGCGACCGTATGGTTCTGCAGCGCCTTGACGTCGGACATGGTGAGGTTTACCTGGCCGTTGGAAGAGCTTCCGAAGGGCGATGAGGTGACGACCAGGAGATTCGAGCCCAGGGCGTTTATCTCCCCGGCCACCTTGGCTTGTGCACCTTCGCCAAGGCCGACGGTAAGCATGACAGTCGCGATGCCTATGACGATTCCCAAAATGGTCAGCAGTGAGCGGAGCCGGTTCCAGCGCACGGCCTCTAACGCGCTGCGGAGGAGCTGGACGAAGTTCATGCTGCCTCCACGAGCATTCCATCTCTGATGCGTATGACACGCGAAGCCCGTTCCGCTACCTCCAGATCGTGGGTGATCACCACGATTGAGCGGCCTAGTTGGTGGAACTCGTCAAAGAGGTCGAGGATCTCCTGCGAGCTCTGGGAATCAAGGTTCCCCGTCGGCTCGTCGGCCAAGATCAGGTCGGGTTCGTTGATAAGAGCACGAGCTATGGCCACGCGCTGCTGCTGCCCTCCGGAAAGCTCGTTCGGACGATGGCGGATATGACTTGAGAGGCCGACCCTTGTGAGCATCTCTTCCGCCCGCCGCAGGCGTTCAGAACGGCTTCCGTTGGTGTACAGCAATGGAAGCTCGACATTGCGGAGCGCACTGAGAGGTCCGAGGAGATTGAACTGTTGAAAGACGAAGCCGATCCTCTTGCTGCGGAGTTCGGCGAGCTCGTCGTCCGAGAGCGTGCCCACGTAGTCACCCCCGATGGCGAGGGTGCCCGAGGTGGGCACGTCGAGGCACCCGATGAGATGCATTAGGGTCGACTTGCCCGACCCCGACGGTCCCATGATGGCGACATAGTCGCCGCTCTGGACCTTGAGGGAGATTCCGCGAACCGCCTCGACGGTGAGGCTCCCCGATTGGTAGGTCTTTCGGACATCGCGCAGTTCGACGAGCGCATTTGAATCAGCCACCGCCGCCTCCTAAGCCCCCTCCGCCAAATCCGCCGCCTCCTAAGCCCCCTCCGCCAAGGCCCCCGCCGAAGGTGCGACGGAGGGCTGTCCGGCCGGTACCGCCACCTGCGATCGATGGGACCGTCTCGACGATCTTGTCGCCGACCTGAAGTCCCTTGGTGATCACTACCGCGGCTCCCGACTGCGTTCCAAGGGTGACAGGTGTCTTGACCTTGCCCGAGGAGGTGATCTTCATGACGTAGGGGCTGGAGGTTCGAAATCCATGAACTGCAAGGAGTGGAACCGTGATCGCGTTGGTCGTCACGGACGTGGTGATGGACAGGGTGGCCGGAAGCCCGCTGTAGTAGCCGGCGGGGGCTCCGGTCACGTCGATCGTGAAGGGGAAGGTCGCGACGTTGCCGGAGACCTGGGCGATGAGGCCGACGGACGCAACGGTTCCGTACGATTGGGTGTTCACGCCCTGCGGCGTGATGGCGACTTGTTCGCCGACCTTGATTTGTGCGATCGAGGCGTCGCTGACGGACGCGTTGACCACCCAGGAAGCCGGGTCGATGATGGTGACTCCGCCCGAGGCGGCAGCCGACCCTCCACCGCCGCCTGCCTGGGTGCCTGCCGTCAGGCCAACGCTGGCGACGGTGCCCGCGATAGGCGATGTAAGGGTTGCGCCTGCCAGGGAATTCTGGGCGTTGGTGAGTGCGTTCGTGGCTTGGGTGACGGCGGAGTTGTCCGCGGCGATCGTCGCCGATGAGGCACCTGCGCTGGTGTCGTCGGATAGGCGCGTCTGCGCGCTCGCGAGTTGCGCCTGGGCTTGGGCAACTTGGGCGGAGAGGCCGGCGGAGTCGAGGGTGGCAAGTGTCTGTCCGGCATTGACGGTCTGGCCGGTGGTGACGTCAACCGCATTGATGGTCCCCGCAGTGGAGAAATTGACGGTGTCGGAGACCTTTGGTTCGATGGTTCCCGAGGCGGAGGTGGTCTGGGCGGCCGATCCCTCCGAGACCGTTATAGTCTGGCTGGTCAAGGTGAAGCCGGCGGTTCGCGTCGGGGTCTTCGCGAGATACATGCGCGTGCCGAAACCGGCCGCGAAGACGACGACGGCGACACCACCCTGTATGGCGTAGCGCCGAACTTTGTGACGGTTCATGCCGTCATTCCTCACTCCCTCGCGTCATGTTCCGATATGTCATGACCACTCGGGTGCAAGTTCAGCGGGGCTGGCTGGGAAAATCGTGTGGAATCGCTCAAAAGGGCCGGAGTACTTCACCGGCCCCACGAAAACTGGTCTGGGCGAAATGTCGCTCCGAAGCTCGCGAGCGGAAATGCGGGTTTCTGGCCACGATTTCGAAGCGCCAAATAACCGGCACGGGATCGGATGCTCGGCCGTGGGAGATGAGTTCCCCCAAAAGGTGGCCACCGTCGGCGAGGGGGTGCTGCGCTGCGGATTCACCGAAACGGACTGTGCTGCCCGAAGAAGGCCGTCGGTGTGACAAACGTAACCGCTCCTGAGCGGCTGAAGAATTGCCGGGTG
>JAJYPE010000308.1 GCA_021795585.1 Actinomycetes bacterium
TTACCTTGAGGAGATAGTCGCCCACCACCGTGTGCGCGCGGCCGTCGACGGACGCCCCCGCGACGAGCTGTTCGAGCGTGCCAAGAACGCCCCCGCTCCGCCTTCGCTCCGCTCCGCGCTGGTGCTCGGCCCGCAGCAGGTTTCCCTCATCGCCGAGTGCAAGAGGCGCTCGCCCTCGCGTGGCGAGCTGGCCGAGATACCCGACCCGGTGGCGCTGGCTTCGGCCTACGAGCGTGGTGGCGCCGCCGCAATCTCCGTGCTTACCGACGAGCGCTTCTTTTCCGGCTCGCTGGACGACCTGCGCGCCGTGAGCGCCGGAGTCGGGATCCCCTGTTTGCGCAAGGACTTCACGGTCGATATCGCCGACCTCTGTGACGCAAAGCTGGGCGGCGCCTCCGCGGTGCTGCTGATCGTGGCCGCACTGAGCGAGGATCAGCTTGAGTTCTTCATGATGATCGCCGCCGAGCTCGGGTTGGACGCTCTGGTGGAGGTGCACAGCCGGAAAGAGCTGGCGATTGCCAACTCGCTCGGGGCCTCGATCATAGGAATCAATCAGCGCAACCTGCACGACTTTTCCATCGACCACCGGCTTGGGGCCGAGCTGATAGGCGGGGTCGGAAGACAGGCCGCCTCGGTCGTCGAGAGCGGAATCACCACCGTCGAGCAGGTGGCTCTGGCCGCCGAGGCGGGCTTCGACGCCATGTTGGTGGGCGAGGCCCTGGTTCGGGATTCGGACCCGGCCGCCGGCGCTGCGCGCTTCGTGGCGGCTGGAAGGGCCGGCGCGTAACCGTGTTCATAAAGATCTGCGGAATCACCAACGAAGAGGACGCCCTGCTCAGCGTGGCGCTTGGTGCGGACGCCCTCGGATTCGTGATGGCGGCCTCGCGCCGGCGCGTCACGCCCGCTCAGGTGGCGGACATCGTCAAGAGGCTTCCCTCGGAGGTCGCCACCTTCGGCGTCTTCGTCGACGAGGATCCCGAAATTGTCGCCCACCTGGTGGATGAGACCGGCCTGACCGGGGCCCAGCTGCACGGCTCGGAGGGGATCCGCACCATCGAGGCGATGCGCCCGAGGGTGCGCTTTCTCATCAAGGCGGTCTCCGCCGACGGCATGTCGATCGCCCGTTACCTCGATTATCCGGTGGACGCGCTTCTCCTCGACTCGGAGCAGCCCGGATCGGGGCTGGCCTTCGACTGGTCCCTGATCGATGCCCCCAGGCTGCGCAAGCGGATAATCCTGGCCGGGGGCCTGAGGCCTCAGAACGTGGGAGAGGCCATTGCCACGGTCAAACCCTGGGGAGTGGACGTCTCGAGCGGGGTGGAGGCCACCCCGGGGCGCAAGGACCCGGTGGCCCTGCGCGCCTTCATCGCCAATGCCCGCGCCGCATTCGAGCGCCTGGGTGTGGACGCCGCCCGTGGCGGTGGGCGCGGCGAAGCCTACAACTGGGAGGAGAATCTTTGAGCTCTGCCTTTACCAATCCGGGCCAGGTGCCGGGCTACTTCGGCGAGTTCGGTGGCCTCTTCGTGCCCGAGCCGCTCATGGCCGCAGTCCGCGAGCTGGATGATCTCTTCACCAGCGCCTGGGACGACCCGGCTTTCCAGGAGGAGTACCATTCCATCCTGGCCGGTTACGCGGGCAGGCCGACCCCGGTCACCTACTGTGCCAACCTCTCTCAGGATCTTGGGATCGAGCTGTACCTCAAGCGCGAGGACCTTGCCCATACCGGCAGCCACAAGATCAACAACGTCGTGGGCCAGGCGCTTCTCACCAAGCGGATGGGCAAGACCAGAATCATCGCCGAGACCGGGGCCGGTCAGCACGGGGTCGCCACCGCCACGGCGGCGGCTCTCTTTGGCCTCAAGTGCACCGTCTACATGGGAGCCGTCGACGTGAAGCGCCAGGCCCTCAACGTCTTTCGCATGCGCCTCCTCGGCGCCGAGGTGGTGCCGGTCAATTCCGGCTCGCGCACCCTGAAGGATGCCATAAACGAGGCCATGCGTGAGTGGGTGGCCTGCGTTGAGGACACCCACTACTGCATCGGCTCGGTCATGGGGCCTCATCCCTATCCCTTGATGGTGCGCCAGTTCCAGCGCGTAATCGGTGACGAGGCGCGCGGCCAGATGCAGGAACTGACTGGTTCGGACCCGGACTTCGTGGTGGCCTGTGTGGGAGGTGGCTCGAACGCCGCCGGCACCTTTACCGCTTTCCTCGAGAGCGGGGCCGCCATTGTGGGTGTCGAGCCGGCGGGAGGGGCCGCCATCGGACGGGGCACGCCGGGTGTGGTGCACGGCATGCGCTCACAGTTCCTCCAGGACGAATTCGGTCAGGTGGAGGAGGCGCAGTCCATCTCCGCCGGCCTCGACTACCCCGGAGTAGGTCCGGAGCACGCCTACCTCGCCTCCATTGGTCGCGCCCGGTACGAGGCCGTAGACGACGCCGCGGTCCTGGACGCCTTTCAAGTCCTCTCACGCCGCGAGGGAATCATTCCGGCGCTCGAGCCCGCGCATGCCATCGCCTGGGTGCTTGCCGAGGCCGGCAAATCCATCCCGCGCGGCTCGAAGGTGCTGGTGACCTTCTCGGGGCGCGGGGACAA
>JAJYPE010000050.1 GCA_021795585.1 Actinomycetes bacterium
TTCCGATCTAGGTGCTACCCATGGGTACGGCCTGGAATCCTGCACTTCAGCCGCAAAACAAAATGTGGTCGAGCGCAGTCGCGAAAAGCTATCATTGGCCTACTCCATGGCTGGACACCTCTTTGTAATTAAGGGCGATCTGAAGAAGCTCGCTTGCGACGCATGGGCACTGCCGACCGACGATGGCGGTCATGTGACGGCATATTTCGCAGATGCCGTGGGCCTGGAAGCCGCAGGGTGGGTTCCGCAACGCCTCGAGCCGGGTTGGGTCACCAAGCCATTCGAACTTGACGAACGGATCTGGCTATTGAACATCGGTGGTTTTGCGGACACGCCCGCGAAGCAGTACGCCGACCGGGCCGTGAAATTCGTTCGACAGGCTGCATCGAAGCTCGGCTCCCGAAACAAACACTCCCGAAGCAAGCCCTTGGTAGCGGTCAACGTAGTCGGCAGCGGAGAAGGTGGCCACGGCGATGAAAAGGGCTCAATCTTCCGGGAACTCGTGCCCGCACTTAGCGCAGTGGTCGCCGAAGAGAAAGTCGAATGCGATGTGGTGCTTGTCGCCTGGAACGAGGGTGCTTACTCCGCCGCACAAAGGGTTCGCCGGGAGCTGCTTGAAGGGCACCCGGGCGCGGGTTGGGACGAGCTCGACGAAAACGCGCTCGCGACGGCCACGCGCCTAGCGGGCGAGGCTCGCCGAAATCGCCTAGTACTTTTTCTCGGGGCCGGCATCAGTGCCAGCGCTGGGCTTCCTGGATGGGTGGGCCTCCTAGAGGCGCTTGCCAACGATGTGGGGCTCGACGAGACCCAGCTTCAGCGCCTCAAGGCTTTCGACATCCGCGACCAAGCGGAGATTTTGAGCACATGGTCCGCTGCCAAAGGAGAAGATCTGAACGCGAAGGTGGCAAAGCTGCTGAACGGCGAAGGGCGCTACAGCCTCGCGCACGGCCTTCTGGCCTCGTTGTCGGTTGCCGAGTCCGTTACAACCAACTTCGATCAGCTCTTTGAGTCCGCGTGCACAGCCTGGGACGGTGCGCAGCTGTCGGTACTCCCCTATCAGTCGGCCAGTGCCGGCTCTCCGTGGCTCTTGAAACTCCACGGCTCGGTTCACGCGCGCGACTCCATCACTCTCACCCGGACGGACTACCGAAACCTGACCGAACGCTACGGTGCCCTGCTAGGTCTGGTCCAAGCCCTGCTTTTCACGCGGCACATGCTGTTTGTCGGTTATTCGCTTTCGGACGAGGACTTCCACGAGGTCGTGCGCCAAGTCCGCTTCGCTCGTGCCGGATCCACCGAAAGCCAAGGTGAGAAGTTCGGAACGGTCGTCACGCTCTTCGACAATCCACTCCTCGAGATTCTCTGGCCAGACATGGAGATCACGCCGGTGAAAGCGGAAAATGAAAAGCCGACACCGGCAGACCTCGCCGAAGCGGGCCGCCGATTCGAGATCTTTCTCGACCGCCTTTGCCTCGAGGCCGCCGATCTCGACCGCCATCTCCTGGACCCGGCCTACAAAGAGATGCTGGATGGGAGCGAGCTCGAGCTCAGGGCCGCGCTGGACGAGCTTCAAAAACGAATAGGTTCCGTCGCCGCCAGCCCCACCAAGGAAAAGATAGAGGAGCTCTTGCGCGGCTTTGGCACCAGGGCGGAGACAACCTGAACGCTCTTCGTTCGATGGGAATCGGGGGACCAAACCTGATGTGAACCACCGTAGGACCCCCACTTGCGGAATCAGCGACCTACGAAGTCGCAGGGTATGGGGCGGGAAGCATTGTTCCCGACTCCCGGCAGTAGGAACGTCACGCCGGATCGGCGGGGTGCCGGAGAAAGCTGCTGAAGGCTCGTCACTCAATCGGTGGGCCGTCACGCAGCCTTAATGCATCCGAGGATCCGGCGGGCTCCGAGCCTCGATGGCGGGATCCAAGATAGGAAAAAGTACTGCAGCAAGACCGAAGCAAACAGCGCGCAGCACCATCAACCACCGATGTCGAGGACTGTATCCACGCAGGCACCGGCTCCATCTGCTCAGCTACGGTCAGCCTCGCATCAACGCCGGTCGAAAACCGAGCCACTCCAAACGGACAGATTGGAGGAATGATCACAGTGGAAGGTTGGGCACTGGTCCTGTCGCCAGGCGTCCCCTTACTCCTCAGCACTTAAACGAATTTGTCTGTCCCTGCCGAACTGGGCTTTCCGAGTTACAACCGATTGAGCGCATCGGCCGTGCTGACCACGTCGGCGTACTTCTGGGCCATGTCGAAAAGATTCACTGCGTGGACCGTCGGACTTCGGTCGTAAACCGCATCGTGCGGGACCACGACCCGGAAGTTGTAGGCAAAGGCGTCGACAACGGTGGCCCGAATACATCCGCTGGTAGTGCAACCGGTGACGAACAGCGTGTCCACGCGCAGGTCGACGAGGTAGCTGACCAACGCCGTGCCGAAGAATGCGCTTGGGTGCCGTTTGGGGACCAGGATATCTCCCTCGCGGGGTGCAACCTCCTCTACGAACTCGTAGCCGTGCTCGTCGATGGTCATGATGGCAGGCACCTTGGCACCGAGACGGCCGGCGTCATAAGCGCGCTTCGGAGCTACGTGCGGATATATGACGGGTCTGCCCGCTTTCCTAAAAGCGCCGAGCAGCTGGCCGACGCGCTCGACCGCCGCCCAACCCACTTCCCCGCAACTGGTGGGATAATCGTGGAGGGAATCAAAAAAGGGCTTGGCGGTGTTGCCTACGGTCCGGTATTGGACGTCGATAATCAACAAGGCCGGCGAACTGCCAATCCCGAGTGGCCTTCCGAATCCGGCAGCTTCGTATCGTGCTTCGTCGTCGGGGGTGATAACGCTGCTCCAGGGCTTATCGTTCACGATTTCACCTTCTCCGAAAGCGCCACCGACCCGCTGTGGGGCCGACGCACAAAACGGCCACGCACACCGGGAACGAGCTGACCGTCTCTGAATGCGAAGGTACCTCGCACGATGGTGTGGACCACACTGCATTGCAGCTGCCAGCCCTCATAAATTGAGTAGCCGGCGGCGGAAGCCTGTGACGCTGCATCCACCGCCATTGGCGCATTCAAATCCACCACGGCGAAGTCGGCATCTGCACCAATTGCCACCGACCCCTTCCGCGGATGAAGCCCGAAGAGGCGGGCCGGGCGAGCGGAGACCGTGTCCACCACCCGCTCGAGGGGGATACCGCGACGCAGATGGCCCTCCGATAGCAGAACCGGCAGCAGGGTCTGCAGGCCCGGGAAGCCGGCGCTTGCGGTCCAAATGTCGCCGCTCTTCTTGGAGTGATGCCGCGGGACGTGATCCGATCCGACCACGTCGATAATCCCGTCACGCAAAGCCGCCCATAGCGCCTCGCGATCCTGGGCCTCACGCAGTGGCGGGTTGACCTTGCCGCGCAATCCCAGATCAGATTCGACGTCGTGGGTGAGGTAGTGGGGGCAGGTTTCGATGAAAACGTGGGGGTAACGGCGCCTGGCGTCGACCAACACGTCGAGCGCGCGCTGCGACGAAACATGCACCGCGTACATCGACGCGCCGGTGACTCCGGCCAAATAGGCAGCCCGCTGCTCGGCCTCGGCCTCCACAAATGAGGGCCGGATGTCGTTCCAGGCGCGCAGCGGCGGCGTATCCGACCCTGTCGCTTCGCGGCGCAGCCGCCACACGATCTCGATGTTCTCGGCATGTGGGTCGAACATTGCACCCGAGGCGGCGGTGGCACGCATGACGTCGTAAAGGAAGCCGTCGTCATTGCCCGGCAGGCCAAGGTACTTGCCCTCGTCGCCACGGAAGTTCATGAAGAATTTGAAGGAAGAAACACCTAGTTCCTTCCCGTAGCCGGGGATTCGGCGCAGCTGCTCTTCGGTAACGATGCAGAAATGGAAGCCGAAGTCGATCTGCGCAGTGGCCTCCATGCGTCTCACAACTTCCTGGTAGACGTCATCGTAAGGCTCGGGAGTCATGAGGTAGGCCAGCATGGTTGTCACGCCTCCAGCGGCGGCGGCGGCGGTCTCCAATGCGGTGTCGTCATCATCGCGTGGATAGGTGATGTCCTTCCCCAAATGGACATGGGCATCGATAGCACCGGGCAGCACCGTAAGACCCCTTACGTCCACCACCTCCGAGGCATCGGCGATCCCGTCGGTTTCACATAGGGCTGCGATCCTCCCATCGAGCACGAGCACGTCCACGTCGGAAAGTCCGACGCCCGGAAGCAGAACTTTGCCCCCCGACAGCCGAAGGTCGTAATGGCTCATTTCATCTCTTCCTTTGCGACGTAATTTTGTCCGAGCTTGCCGCAGAGCCGAATTGCATACCAGACGTTGTCGTCCGTCGCACTTGACCCTGAAGTCGGGTACCCGGCCGGCCTCGCCGACCCTGGCGCCGATACGGCTCCAACACGGTCGACTTCGCTTGGCTAAGCTCCCTGCCCAACCTCGGAGAAGTAAGTAAGAGTCAGCTCTTCACCAATCACCTCTGCGTATTTTGCCTGCAAGTCATAGAGGTTGGCTTCGTGCGGCTCGGGGCCGCGGTCGCCAACGGCATCCCTGATTACAAAGGGAATGAACCCGTGTTGAACCGCGTCGACTCCAGTAGCGCGGACACACCCGCTGGTGGACACCCCTGCGATGAAGAGCGTATCCACGCCCATCGCGGTCAGGGTCGATTGCAGCGTCGTCCCGAAGAAGGCGCTGGCGTACTGCTTGACGATCACAAGCTCATCCTCGGCCGGCTCGACCTGGGGCATGAACCTACCCAGTTCGCTCTGGCCGATCAGCGCTCGCAACGCAGGCACTTTTCGCACAAAGACACCGCCGTCAATCGCGTTCGGGCCGAACTCCACCCTCGTGTGCACGACGGGGATTCGAGCGGCGCGTGCCGCGGAGAGCACCCTGCCCGCCGACTCCACGCTGCTCGTGGAAGGCAGGCGGAACGCGCTGCCCTCCACGTAATACGCGCGCATCATGTCTATGACGATCAGGGCCGGCCGCTTCCCCGGGGTGAGCGAGCCTGCGAACCCTTGCGCGAAGGTTGTCTCGCCCATCTCCGCCTACACGTGTGCGATGGGCGGCTTGGGGGCGGGAAGACCCGTCTCCTCCTCGCAGCGGGCGAGAATCGTCTCGAGCGGTGGCCCCATGTTGAAAGTTGGCAACGGCTCGGGACGGCCCTTTGCCTTCTCCACCCGCAAGGATGCGGTGGCCCCATGGTCGACGACGCCGCGGTCATCGCAGACAACGCCGTATCGCTTAGCTCCCTCCGCAGTAACCAGCCCGCGCCTGACTTCAAGGCCGACCAGTTCGGCATCGCGCTTGAGCGGGTCGCCCCAGCCGCCGCCGCCCCAGGTCACAAAGTGGAGAACGTCGCCGGGATAGACGGGAACGTCGATCACCTTGCTGGGGATGATCTCGCGCCTCCCATCGACCCGGTCGATCCACTTTTTGCCACGCGCTCCAGGTTCGCCGCCGTTGACGCCCCATGGGTAGGTCAGCCAGCGGTCGTCGTGGATGGCGATAGTGCCGGGCTCGAGGAAATGGTAGGCAACGTCGACTCCGTTGCCGCCGCGGTGCAGGCCCGCGCCCCCGGTGTCCGCGATCGTCTCCCACCTCTCGATTCGCATCGGGTAATACGATTCCAGGTACTCGCAGGGGATGTTGACGAACGATGGCCAGAGCGAGTGGCCATCGGGGCCGTCCCCGATCGGGCGGCCGGGGATACCGCCGAAGCCGATTGAGTAGAGCTGGAACCACTCGCCCGCCTTGTCACCCTCGGTGTAGTTGCCGGAGTACATGAAGTGGGGCGAGGACGAAAAGCCCGCGGCGTTCAGCAGATCCGGGTTGGTCTGGCCGAGGAGTCCGCCGAAAAGGTCGAAGACGCGCCCGATGCCGTGGTTGCGGGCGTTGAGAGCGGCAGGGTAGGCGGGCTTCCAAAAAGAGTCATCCGGAATGATCACGTCCACCAGCGGATAGAAGCCGTCGTTCCAGAGGATCTGCGGATCGGCAACCGTGATCATGTAGATGCCGAAAAACATCCGGACGAGGTTCTCGTTGATGAAATAGTTGACCGGCCCCTGCGCTTGTGGGCTGGACCCCGAGAAATCCAACGTCACCTTGTCGCCGATGCGGGTGAGGCTGAGCTTGAGCTTGTAGGGACCGTATCCTACGCCGTCGTCGCAGATGTAGTCCTCGAAGGCCAGAGTCTCGCCCTCTTTGAAGACCATCTCGAGCAGCACCTTCATCGCGCGGTAATTGCGATCAAGGAGAGCGTTGAGCGCCGAGATATAGGTGTCAACCCCGAAGCGCTGGCAAAGCTCCTGGATTCGGCGGGAAGCCGTCCGGCAGGCTGCCACCAGACCGTTCAGGTCAGCGCGGTTCCACTCCGGCGTGCGGACCTGGTTGAGAATGATTCTGAGCGAATCGTCCGCCAGGACGCCCTTGTTGTAGAGCTTGAAGGGCGGAATGATCACGCCCTCCTCGAAGATCGTCTTCGCGTCGGTAGGCATGGACGCCGGGGTCTTGCCGCCGACGTCGCTCATGTGCCCGAACATCGACGACCACCCGACGATGCGCCCCCCGAAATAGATCGGCATGACCACCAACCAGTCGTTGGCGTGGCTGATGGCTGCCCCGCAGGAGTACGGATCTGAGGTGAGGAGTACGTCGCCCTCGTGAATCTCCCCTTCGAAGTTCTCCAGGAAGTCCGGGATGGAGAGGCCGAATTGGCCGACCACCATCTTTCCTTCCGGATCGCCGATCAAGGGGAACTCGTCGTGCTGTTCGCGGATTCCCGGTGAAAGCGCGGTGCGGAATAAGACCTCGTCCATCTCGTAGCGAGCATGGCGCAGCGCATTTTCGATGATGTCGAGGGTAACTACGTCGACGTCGACCGGGTTCACCGGTGTGGTCGAGGTTTCGATCAGGCGTGCCATCTTTCAGTTTCCCCCATTCGTCACTTCTGGTCGATCGGTCGGATGAGCAAGCTGCCGCTGTCGTGGACAGTTGCGTAGTGGTCGGGCAGCACGAGAGTGGTCGAGTCCATCTCGGTGATGATCGCGGGACCGGCCACCTCGTTTCCGGCGAGCAACTTGGCGCGGTCATAGACCTTTGCGCTGACCCAGTCGCCGTCCACGAAGATCTCGGTAGTGGAGGTTTCCGCAGCCGAGGCCTCCTTGCCGCCGGATGGGATGTGCGACGAGGTCACATTCGGCCTCGGCCCACTGGCGGTGGCACGGATGGAGACCAGCTCGTGCTCGCTCCTCTCCAGCAAGAAGGAAAAGAGGCGCGCATGCTCGGCATCGAAGGACTTGCGGAGCGAATCCAGCCCAGCGCCCTTGCCGTCGAAGGCATCGATATCCACGGCCACCGGAATCTCGAAGCCCTGGCCGTGATACCTGAGGTCGACCTGGAACTCGATTCGGTGCAGATCCTCGGGAATTCCCTCGTCGCGCAAGGTGGCGCGAGCGGCTTCAGCTCGGTCGAGGAGCTCGGCTCGAAGCGTGTCGTCGGTGAGTTCTCCGAACCTCCGCACCAGAGTGCGAACCGCCTCTCCGCGAACGCTCGTGGTGGCATCCCCGTAAGCGCAGAGAACGCCCGGAGAAGGTGGGACGATTACCGGCCAAGCACCGGTGAGCTTGCCCAGTGCGTTTGCATGCAGCGGGCCGGCGCCGCCAAAGGCGACAAGCGCGAAGTCGCGGGGGTCGAAACCCTGCTGGACCGAGACCAGCCTCAGCGCACCGAACATGTTTTCGTTGACGATGTCGATGATGCCCGACGCGGCGGCCTCCACGGAGCCAAGCCGCGTCGCGGCCATGATGGTTCCGACCGCCTCGCGCGCCTGGTCCTTCTGCAGCGCGATTTCGCCGCCGGCCAGCTCGCTCGGGAGATACCCGAGCACGACATTGGCATCGGTGACCGTCGGCTCGGTGCCGCCTGCACCGTAGGCAGCGGGGCCAGGTGAGGCGCCCGCACTCTGGGGGCCTACGCGGAGGGCCTGGGTCAGAGCAGGCACGTGAGCGATCGACCCGCCACCGGCACCAACGGTGCGGACATCCACCGAGGTGGCACGGACAGTCAAGTCCCCAACCATCGTCTCCCGACCGATGCGTGGCTGCAGGTCCTGCACCAACGCGACATCCGTGGAGGTGCCTCCCATGTCGAAGGTGAGCAAGTCCTTGTAACCGGCCTGCTCGGCGAACCAGACGGCACCGACTACGCCGCCCGCGGGGCCGGACATCATCACCGACACCGGGTTCTCGGCAGCAGTGTCGGCGGAGATGAGGCCTCCGTCGGACTTGAGAATGTAGAGCTTGGTGGCGGAGCCAGGCACCTTGGCCTTGCCGGCCAAGTTGTCCATGTACCGGGACACCTGCGGCTGCACGTACGCATTGGCGACGGTGGTTATGGCGCGCTCGTACTCGCGGATCTCGGGCAGAACCTCGGAGGAGAGTGACACGGGAACGCCTGGGAGTTCCTCGGCGGCTATCTCACCTATGCGCTTCTCGTGCGCCATGTTGGCGTATGAGTTGATGAGACTCACGCTCAGGGCCTCCACGCCCTGGGATTTCAGGTACTGAAGTTTGGTGCGGACGTCGTCCTCGTCCAGAGGCGTGACCACTTCGCCCTTGGAGCCGATGCGCTCGACCACCTCGACAGTGTTCTCCAGCGCGGCAAGCGGCTCCGGCTTGGGCCAGATGATCCAGCCCGCCAGGCCTCCGGGGACGAAGGACCGCCCGATCTGCAACACCTGGCGGAAGCCGTTGGTGGTGACCAGCCCGACCCTCGCGCCTTTGCCTTCGAGGATCGAATTCGTCGCTACCGTGGTGCCGTGCAGCACCTCGGCCACATCCCCTAGGCCGATGCCTGCCTGCCGGCACACTTGTTCCATGCCCCTCAGGACGCCCACCGATTGATCGGCGGGTGTCGACGAGGTTTTCGCGCGGAACGTCTCGCCGGTAACCTCATTTGCCAATAAGACGTCGGTGAAGGTGCCACCTACGTCGACTCCGAGCCGGTAGCTCATCGCCCCCTCCTCTTCTTTTCTTGCCTAGATTGCCCCTGCGGCCCTAAGGGCTTCGATGGTTTCGTCGTCGAAGCCGAGCAGGCCCTTATAGATCTCGTCGTTGTGCTGGCCGAGCTCGGGGCCGACGGAACGGACCGACCCCGGAGTGCCGGAAAGCTTGGGAAAGACCGAATGCATCGGAAACTCGCCAAGCTCGGGATGAACCAACCGTACGATAGCTTCCCTCGCCTTGAAGTGTGGATCCTCCAACATGTCCTTCGCCCTGTAGATGCGGCCGGCCGGCACGCCCGACTCGTTGAGAAGGTCCAGGAGCTCTGCGGCGGGCATGGTCGCAGTCCACTCCGCGATGATGCCGTCGAGCACTTCCATGTGGTGGCCCCGCTCCGCGTGACCCTTGAAGCGATCGTCCGTGATGAATTCAGGCCTGCCCATCGCCGCTGCAAGACGCTTGAAAACGTTGTCCTGATTGGCGGCGATGAGGATCATATCGCCCTCAGCGGTGGGATATACGTTGCTTGGCGAGACGTTCGGCAGGACCGCCCCACTTCGCTCGCGCTGGTAGCCGGCAAGAACCCACTCCGGAACCAGAGATTCCATCATCGCCAGCACGGCCTCGTAGATAGCCGAGTCGACGACTTGGCCCTGCCCGGTCCGCTCGCGGTTGTGGATCGCCACCAATGTTCCAAGGGTGGCGAAAATGGCGGCCAGCGAGTCGCCCAGCGATATCCCGGCCCGGGAAGGCGGGCGATCGGCGTCCCCGATCACGTAGCGAATGCCGCCCATGGCCTCACCGATGGAGCCGAAGCCGGCCTGCGAGGAGTAGGGGCCGGTCTGCCCGAAGCCGGTGACGCGCGTGACGATCAGGCGAGGGTTGATCTTCCAAAGCTCCTCAGGCGAGAAGCCCCACTTCTCCAAAGTCCCCGGCCGAAAGTTCTCCAGTAGCACGTCGGCACGCGAGATCAGCTCGCGCAGCACCTTCTTGCCGCCTTCTGAGCGCAAGTTGGCTGTGACTGACTTCTTGTTCCTGGCTATCACCGGCCACCACAGCGACATCCCGTGTGCCTTTTCACGACCCCACTGGCGCATCGGGTCGCCGATACCCGGGTCCTCCAACTTGATGATCTCGGCTCCGAAATCACCGAGAAGCTGACCGCAGAAGGGGCCGGCCAAGAGCATCCCCAGCTCGACAACACGAATGTCGTCAAGAGGCAATACGGGGCTGTCAGCCATGAGCACACTCCAATTTTCGTATACAATACCTCAGGTGTGAATATTCTGTTTAGTCGATTCTCCAGCACCCTGCAAGGTGATCCGGCAAGATTCTCGCAAAATCGCCCGTATTCCATACAATCTTCCCTGATAGGCTGACTTCGAATTCGGCAGACATTGACTGCGAGGTGGCGATGAGCACGCGCGAGGAGACGCCAACCGGCAACCTCTCCACTGATGTCGCCTACCAGTCGATCAGAGCCAAGATCCTCTCGGGCGAGCTTGGCGGTGGCGAGTGGCTGAGGGAGAGCGATCTCGCCAGCCAGCTTGGCGTCAGTCGCACCCCGGTCCGCGAGGCGCTGGGCCGCCTGGTTGCCGACGGCCTCGCAAGGCATGAGCCGAACCGCGGGGTTCGGGTCGAGGAGTGGACCCCCAAAGACCTTAACGAAATCTACGACCTTCGAGTCCTACTCGAGTCGCATGGAACGGCACTGGCGGCACTGAACCCCGCCACCGACGTCATTTGGCTCGAACAGCTTGCCTCGGAGATGAGTCTGATAAGCGAGCAAAGGCATCCGGATTTCGGGCGCCTGACCGAGCTGAACAACAGCTTCCACAGCACGCTGATCGAGTCCTCCGGCAACGAGCGCTTGAAGGCTGTGGTGGAGTCCATCGTTCAGGTACCTCTGGTGCGCCAGACCTTCGCGCGGTACAACCAGGCCGAGCTGGCACTCAGCATGGGACACCACCACGAGATGGTGCGCGCAGTGGAGGCAGGCGATCCCCAATGGGCCGAGGCGGTCATGAGGGCGCATCTGCGCGCGGGTTGGTCGGCCATGCAGCGCTTCCTGATCGCGTCCAGGCCCAAGGGGAGAGCAGAGGGCCGCGGCGGCCCTGCCACGTAAGCAGCCCGGCTCGCTCCCTTTGATGGCTCGCATTGGTGCTCGAGCCTGGGGGGTCTCGTC
>JAJYPE010000309.1 GCA_021795585.1 Actinomycetes bacterium
GCCGCGCGCGAGGCCGGGCTGGGAGAGACTCTCTCGCGGATGTATGCCGGCTGGCCGTTCTTCTCGAACTTCGTCTCGAACGTCGAGATGACCTTGGCCAAGACCAACATGCAAGTGGCGCGCATCTACGTCGAATCGCTGGTGCCAAAAGATCTCGTGCACCTGTTCTCCGTGATCGAGGCCGAGTACGAGCTGGCAGTGGGGCAGGTCCTCGCGCTCACAGGCGCTTCGTCCTTGCTCAGCATCCAGCCGGTGCTCGCCCAGACTCTCGCGACCCGTGACGAGCACCTACTTCCGCTGCAGCTGCTGCAGGTGCAACTGCTGCAGCGTGTGCGCGCCGTCCGCGACAGCGGGCAGGAACCCGATCCCGGGCTGATGCGCGCCCTACTGCTCACAATCAACGGGATTGCGACCGGATTGCGGAACACCGGCTGAACCCGCGGGGCGTCTCGTCCGCCCCGCGGGTAGGCACTAAGCGAGGTCGAAGCGGTCCAGGCCCATGACCTTGCCCCAAGCGGCGGCGAAGTCGGAGATGAACCGCTGCTTGGCATCACTGGCGGCGTAGGCCTCGGCTATGGTTCTCAACTGCGCATTCGAGCCAAATACCAGGTCCACCGCGGTAGCGGTCCACTTGAGTTCGCCTGTCGCCCGGTGACGCCCTTCGAAGACGTTCTCCTCGGTGGCCGAGACCGTCCAGGCCGTTTCCATGCTCAGCAGGTTGACGAAGAAGTCGTTCGTCAAGCGTCCGGGACGGTCGGTGAAGACCCCATGGCTGGTGCCTGCGAAGTTGGTTCCCAGCATCCGCATTCCTCCTACCAGCACGGCCATCTCCGGCGCCGTAAGCGTCAACAGGTTGGCCCGCTCGATGAGCAGCTGCTCGGGGGATCGCTTCTCGCCGGCGCGCAGGTAGTTCCGGAAGCCGTCGAAAAGCGGCTCGAGGACTGCGAAGGAGTCCTGGTCGGTTTGTTCAGCTGCCGCGTCGGTCCGGCCCGGCGTGAACGGGACCGTCACTTCGGAGCCCGCTTCCCTCGCCGCTTGCTCCACCGCCGCGCATCCACCCAGCACGATCAGATCTGCCAAGGAGACTTTCTTGCCGCCGGAAGCTGAACGGTTGAACTCCGCCTGTATCTCCTCCAGGGACCCGAGCACGGCTGCCAGCTCTGCCGGGCTGTTTACCTCCCAGTCCTTTTGCGGAGCGAAGCGGATGCGGGCGCCATTGGCTCCGCCGCGCTTGTCGGTTCCACGGAAGGTCGCGGCGGAGGCCCATGCGGTCGAAGCCAGCTGGGCCACGGTCAGGCCCGAAGCCAGTAGCCGTGCCTTCAAGGCGCGGATTTCACTCGCATCGACAAGCTCGTGGTCGACCGCCGGGAGGGGGTCCTGCCAGACCTGCGGATCGGCCACCCATGGGCCCAGGTAGCGCGAGACGGGCCCCATGTCGCGGTGGAGGAGCTTGTACCAGGCGCGGGCGAATGCATCCGCGAGCTCGTCGGGGTGCTCGTGGAACCTCTTGGCGATAGGTCCGTATACAGGGTCGACCTTTAGGGCGAGGTCGGTCGTGAGCATTATCGGCGCGTGGCGCCTCGAGGCGTCATGGGCGTCGGGAACGGTTGCCTTGGCCTCGGGATTTTTCGGCGTCCATTGCTTGGCGCCGGCCGGGCTGGTGGTCAGCTCCCAGTCGTAGTTGAAAAGGTTGTCCAGGAACGCGTGGTCCCAGACGGTCGGGGTCGCCGTCCAAGCACCCTCCAGGCCGCTGGTCCAGGTGTCCACGGCCTTCCCCGAGCCGAAGGTGTTGCGCCACCCTAATCCCTGCTCCTCAAGAGGCGCCCCTTCGGGTTCCGGGCCGATGTAGCTCGCATTAACCGCACCGTGGGTCTTGCCGAATGTGTGGCCGCCGATGATGAGTGCGGCGGTCTCCTCGTCGTTCATGGCCATGCGGGCGAAGGATTGGCGGATGTACTTGGCGGCCAGCAGGGGATCCGGATTACCTCCTGGCCCTTCCGGATTGACGTAGATGAGCCCCATGTGGTCCGCGCCAAAGGGGCCTTCGAGTTCGCCTTGGCCGCCATGCCTCTCGTCACCAAGCCAGGTCTCCTCGGCGCCCCAGTTTGTATCATCCGGCTCCCAGATGTCTTGGCGCCCGAAGCCGAAGCCGAAGGTCTTGAAGCCCATCGCCTCCAATGCGACGTTGCCGGCGAAGATGATCAGGTCGGCCCAGGAGACCTTGCGGCCGTACTTCTGCTTTACCGGCCAAAGCAAACGCCGTGCTTTGTCGAGGTTGGCGTTGTCGGGCCAGCTGTTGAGGGGCGCGAAGCGCTGGGCGCCAGCGCCACCGCCTCCGCGGCCGTCGGTGATCCGGTATGTACCGGCCGCGTGCCACGTCATGCGGATGAAGAGGGGGCCGTAGTTGCCGTAATCCGCGGGCCACCACTCCTGCGAGCTGGTTAGCACCTCCATCATGTCCCGCTTGAGCGCCTCGACGTCGAGGGTCCTGAACTCCTTGGCATAGTCATACGACGCGCCGAGCGGATTTGTGCGGGGGCAGTTCCGATGGAGCGCTTGCACGTTCAACTGGTTCGGCCACCAATCCCGG
>JAJYPE010000051.1 GCA_021795585.1 Actinomycetes bacterium
CTCGGAGACGGCTGCGAACGCCGGTCTTGGGATGGACGTCTATGTTGAGCGCGTTCCGCGGCGCGAGGCCAGCATGGAGCCCTTCGAGGTGATGACCTCGGAATCTCAGGAGCGGATGCTCGCTATCGTGACTCCGCAGAGCGTCCCCGCAGTGCTTGCCATCGCGGAAAAGTGGGAGATTCCCGCTGCCGTGGTCGGGATCGTAACCGCGCCTGAGACCTTTGGCGGACGGGAGGACGTCGGGATGCTGAGCATCTTCGATGACGGCCGCCTCGTCGCGGAGGTGCCTGCCAAGTCCCTCGCGGACGGCGCACCCCTCTACGATCGCCCGCGTGCCCGGCCTGAGGGCTTCGAGGAGCGTGCAGCCCAGGATCCGACCGACGCTTGCAGGCAAGTGGACGTGGCGGCAGAGCTTTCAAAGATGGTCTTTGATCCCAAGGAGATCTACAGCCAGTACGACCACCAACTCTTCCTGAACACCGTGGTGGGTCCCGGCGCCAATGCCACGCTTTTGCGCCTCTCCTCGCCTGAGATCGGCTACTCGCGGAAAGGGATAGGACTTTCCGCCGACGGCAACTCCCGCTGGTGCGCGCTCGATCCCCGCCGCGGTTCTGAACTCGTGGTGGCCGAATCCGCCCTAAACGTGGCCCTGGTGGGTGCCGTCCCGACCTGCATGGTCGACTGCCTGAACTTTGGCAACCCTGAGCATCCCGAGGTGATGTGGGAGCTATCCGAGTCGATCGACGGGATTGCCAAGGCCTCGAACGAGCTGGGCGTACCCGTGGTTGGAGGCAACGTGAGCCTTTACAACGAGGCTCGGGGGCGCAATATCGAGCCGACGCCGGTCCTGACCACGTTGGGGCTGGTCGACGAGGTGAAGGCCGCGCCACCTGCGAAGTGCTATCGGAGCGGTGATTCGCTCGTGCTGGTGGGCGAGACCGAGGCCAACCTCGCGGGTTCGCGCCTTGCCTGGGTCAACCTGGGACTCAGGGGCGGGACGCTGCCCCATTTGGACTATCCGAGGCACCAGCAGTTGATCGATGCGGTCGTGGAGCTTGTTCGCAGCGCCGAGGACTTCTCCGTCTCCGCCATATCGGATGTATCCGATGGGGGGCTTGGACTTTGCCTCTACGAGATGGCGCGCGCTTCGGGGCTCGGTTTCGAGCTGGAGGGCACTGGCGATGACCCGGTCGTCGAGCTGTTTTCGGAGTCGCCTTCCCGCGTTGTGCTGGCTACCTCGGCGCCTGACCAGGTTGTGACCTACTTTGCCGCCGCAGGGCTGCCGGCCACGGTGATCGGGCACGTAACGGACTCCAAGGTCGCCTCTTTCGGAGGCGGCGCGAGCCTCGCCCTGTAATTCACGCCTGGCGGCATCACGGCGCGTACCGTGTGGGTGCTCAGGAGACGATTAGCTCACCTTGCATTCCGGCCAGGGCATGGCCTGGGACCGGGCATATGTACTGGTAGGTGCCCGCGCGGTCGGCGCTGAAGGCGAGTGTCCGCTCGGGCGCGCCGGACGCGGTGGCATCGCCCAGGAACCATACCGATGCTCCGCCGAACACAGGTCCGGCTGTCATCATCGGCATCTCGGTGTTGCCCGCCCCTTGAGGCACGACGGCTAAACCGTGCGCCATGTCCTGGTCAGCGTTCACAAAAGTGACTTCCACCTTGCTATTGCGAGGTACAACGATCGAAGGATTTGTCATGCCTGCGAGCTCGAAGCCGTCGCTGCCGGCTTTCATGGCGGCCACGATGGTCAAATGCACTTCCGTGGACGAGAACGTCACGGTTCGATGACTCCGGCTGATTTTCGCTCCCGCGGGAACGGCCTGGGCAAGAGCCTGAGCCGCCGAGGTGGTGATTCTCGGGCCGGGCGCATTGGCGTAAAGGCGGCCCATTATCTGTCCGGGCGCATTAGAGCCGCCCATCATGCTTCCCTGCAACGGAGTCCCCTGCTCCCAGCCGGGCGCATTAGAGCCGCCCATCATATAGCCGTTGGAGTAACTGTTCCCCTGCTCCAAGAAGGACGTGTGCACCTGGCCGGCCGGTTGCGGGCCCCAATGCTCGGCTATCAGAGCGCCACCTGCGAGTAGAACCGCTGTTGCCGCGCCTAGCGCAAGTGTCCGTCCGTGTGTTCGCATAGTGCCCCACTTTCCCGGCTGTAGCCCGGTAACAGGGTAAGCGTTGATTCATGGGACGACAAAGAGGAAAACGTCCCGCCTTTTGTGGACTTCGTTCCCAGGCCTACTTCGGAATTGTCGAACCGAGAGGCCGTTGCGTCAGCCCGCGGCCGTCATGTGGCCCTTGCCACGTACAGCCATGGCGCACGCTGACACCGGTGGTTTGCTGGCCTTGCGGCCCAGCTATTCGCCCGCCAGGCCCCGTGCCGGGAGCAGCTTTGCCCGCTCCTTCAGTGCCGCAAGCGCCTCGTCCGGCACTCTGAGGTCCCCTTGGCCGATGCCAACCTGAAGGTCCGGCTTGTAGATGCCGTGGAAATCGCTTCCGCCTGTCGCCACGACCGAGAGCGACCGGGCCAGGGAGACGAGCTTCTGTCGCCGCGCCTGGTCGTAGCGGCCGTAGTATGCTTCGATGCCGGCAAGGCCACGTTCGGCCCAGCGCTCGATATAAGTGGGGATCATGGCTTCGTCGCTGCTGATGCTGAACGGGTGTGCAAGCACAGGCAGGCCGCCGGATGCAAGCGCGAGGTCGATCATCTCCTCGGGCTCGTAGGTGATCTTGTGGACGTAGAAGGGCTTGCCCTTTTCCAGGTAGACGTCGAAGGCCTCCTGGAGCGACGAGACCACGCCTTTCCTAACCAGCAGGCGCGCGAAGTGCGGCTTGCCGAGCCCTGCTCCTCCGCCCTCTTCGGCGAGTTCTTCGTAGGTGATGTCGATCCCGGCGCTGTTCATGAGCGCGATGATCTTGCGGTTTCGCTCCTCCCTCGCCATCTGCATTTCCACCAGGGTTCCGGCGATAGGCGTAGAACGCTGGTCGACGAAGTAGACGAGCATGTGCATGGTTCCGACCGACCAATGGCAGGAGACCTCGACGCCGGGGACGACCTCGATTTCGAGTTCGGCGGCGCGGGATCGGGCTTCGTTGAGCCCGTCGAAGCGATCGTGATCGGTCAAAGCGACCGCGGAGAGCCCGGCCTCCTTGGCCAGCTCTACTACGCGGGCAGGCGATTCAGAACCATCGGAGATGCGTGAGTGCGTGTGAAGGTCTATCATCGTTGCCTGCCTTGGGCGGGTATCCTTAAAAGTCAAAGAGGTTTTTGGCGCGTTGTACGATTGGCTAGATTCTATTTGGACAGCGTCCGAGCCGTTGTTGGCGATACACATTTAGCCTTCCCTCTCGCGCCGTATGCAGTCATTGCACTCGACTTGCCCTGCAGCCGAGGTGTGTCTGTGCAAAGGTTGCATGAGGGCGTCGCGCTTAGGGCGAGCTGGAGTTGAAGATGGAATCCGACCGAAACTGCGCGGGGGATCACTGTGTGCCCCTTTCGCCCCGTCTGGAAAATCCGGACAGGCCGGATCGCCCCGAGGAGGCATGTGGAGTCTTCGGAATCCGCGTAGCCCCGGGAGCGCGCTCGGTCTCGCACGCCACTTATGACGGGCTTTACGCCTTGCAGCATCGCGGCCAGGAATCCGCAGGTATGGCCGTCTCCGATGGCACGTCCATCACCGTCGTCAAGAACATGGGACTGGTCAGCAACGTTTTCGATGACCGGACGCTCCTCACGTTGCCCGGTTATCTGGCCATAGGCCACACTCGATACTCGACGACGGGCTCATCAACTTGGGGTAACGCCCAGCCGGTCTTCCGTTCCGTAGCGGATTCCGGCATTGCCCTTGGTCACAACGGCAACCTCACCAACACGGCTGAACTCGAGGAGACCCTGGGTGTCGCGGCCGAGGACATGCGCACCGATTCGGACCTGGTCGCCCACTACCTGGCCCAGGAGATCAAGAAGCGCCTTCCGTCCGAAGACTTGCGGAAGGGATACAGGAGTCATCCCGAAGTTCTGGTCCAGGCGCTGGACGTGGTGCTTCCCGAGCTGAGGGGTGCCTTTTCACTCGTCATCATGGACCAGGACCGCCTGGTGGGCGTGCGTGATCCGCATGGCTTCCGCCCGCTTTGTATCGGAGCGCTGGACGGCGGATACGTGATCGCATCCGAGTCGCCTGCCTTGGACGTGGTCGGGGCCACCTTCATAAGAGAAGTCGAGCCCGGCGAAATGGTTCTCGTCGATGCCGCGGGCATTCATTCCAGCCACCCCTTCCCCGAATCCGCGATCGATCCTCGCCTGTGCATCTTCGAGTTCGTATATTTCGCAAGACCGGACGCGCTCCTGCTTGGCCAGGAGGTCTACGGCACCCGGCGCAGGATGGGTCAGTACCTGGCTCGCTCCGCGCCGGCGGACGCGGACCTCGTCATGGGTGTCCCCGACTCCGGAGTCCCCGCTGCCGTAGGCTTCGCCGAAGCGAGCGGGATCCCCTATGGGCAGGGTCTGGTCAAGAACCGCTATATCGGGCGAACCTTCATCTCGCCGGATCCGGCCTCACGCGTGGACGCGGTTCGCCGCAAGCTGAATGTTCTGCGCGACAACATCAGAGGCAAACGCCTGGTTGTCGTCGACGACTCGATCGTGCGCGGCACCACCACCAAGGCGATGGTGCGCTTGTTGCGTGAGTCCGGAGCCACCGAGGTGCACCTGCGCATCTCCTCTCCGCCCTACAAGTGGCCCTGTTTCTACGGGATCGACACCCCGTCTCGGCCGGATCTCCTCGCCGCCGATCGAAGCATCGAGGAGATCCGCGACTTCCTCGGTGTCGACTCCGTCGCCTATCTCGAGCTCGCAGACCTCAAGGCCGCCATCAGCCGCGGAACCAGCGGGTACTGCGATGCCTGTTTGACCGGGCGCTACCCTGTCAGCATCCCCGTCGACCTCGGCCAAGTTGCCGCAGCGGCGCCGGCCCCGCTGCCATGAGCCCAAGCGATCCCGAGGAAGCGCTTTCAAACCTCAGCTACGCAGCCTCCGGCGTCGATATTGCTGAAGGCGAACTCGCCGTCGACCGGATACGCAAGTCCGTGGCCGCTACGTCCATTCCCGGAGTGCTCTCCTCCATCGGCGGTTTCGGCGGCCTCTTCCAGCTCGACACCGCCGGCTATCGAGAGCCTGTGCTGGTATCTTCTACTGACGGTGTGGGCACCAAGGCGTATTTGGCCTCCCTTGCGCGCCGCTACTCCACGATCGGTATCGACCTGGTGGCGATGTGCGTGGACGATATAGCGGTGCTCGGCGCCAAGCCACTCTTCGTCCTCGACTACCTTTCGGTGGGCCGCCTGGAGTCCTCTATGGCCGCGGACCTCGTGGAGGGTGTTGCCCTTGGCGCGAGTCAGTGCGGGGCGGCCCTGATCGGTGGAGAGATGGCTGAGCATCCGGGGTCCATGCCCGACGGCCATTTCGATCTGGCCGGCTTCGTGGTGGGAGTGGCGGAGAAGAGCGAGTTGTGGGGACCGCAGCGTGTAAGCAAGGGCGATCTGGTCATCGGCATAGATTCGCCCAATCTGCGCTCCAACGGCTTCAGCCTCGCCCGCCGTGCCCTGTTCGGGTCCCTTTCGGACCCAGGGGCGAGCGAGGCCGATCATCAGCGGTTTCTTGAACTCGCCAATCAGCCCGGAAGTCAGGCAGGTGTATCCATCCTGGACGAGCTGCTGGATCCGAGCGTTCTCTACTCACCCGTGCTTCAGGCCCTTGCCGGCGAGCTCGAGATCAAGGCCGCGGCCCACATAACCGGCGGCGGACTGATCTCGAATCTCTCCCGTGCGCTACCGGAAGGTTTGGCCCCCGACATCGACTTCAAGGCGTGGGAGGCACCGGGGATCTTCCAGATCATCCAGGAGCGCGGGGGGATCGAAACGGCGGAGATGCGCCGCGTCTTCAACATGGGTATCGGGATGGCGCTCGTAGTGACATCCCAAGTGGCATCTAGCGTCTTGCCGGCTCTCCAGAGCCTGGGAAGGCGCGGTTATGTGATCGGCGAGATAGTTGGGGAGCGGGAGCGTTGAACTCGGCTGGTACGGCATCAGAGGGCCCCGTATATCCGCGCACCTTTGAAGAGGCTCAGGCACTGCCCGACGAGAAGCTCAAGGAGATGCTGGTAGCCCATCTCAACCACTATGCGGTGCTGCGGGGCGATTTCGTACTGAAGTCGGGCCGCAAGAGCGGGTGGTTCATCGACGCGAAAAAGACCGCCTGTGACCCGGCGGGTCAAATCCTGGTCGCGGCACTGATGCTTCGCACCATTCCCGCTGACGTAGACGGAATCGGCGGACTTACCATGGGAGCGGACCCCGTCGCTTTCACGACCGCCGCCATGGCCTCCGCCTCGGGCCGGCCGCTCTATTCCTTCAGCGTGCGCAAGGAGACCAAGGATCACGGAGCCGGAGGCCGGATTGCGGGCATCGTGCGGGAAGGGACACGGGTGGTCATCACCGAGGATGCGGTAACGCGTGGCGCCTCGATCATGGAGGCCGTGAACGTGGCCCGTGAAGCGGGAGCCGAAGTGGTGATGGTGACCGCCATGGTGGATCGCGGCGGCACAGTCGCGAAGATCGTCGGCGAGCACGGGATCCCCTTTGTCGCGCTGGTGACCGCCGAGGATCTTGGCTTCGCCTACGAGGGCGCCTGAATATTCAGCTGGAACCAGCCAGGTTTCGCGGCGAAATGCCCGTCCGCCTTGGCCCGTCGCGGTTCGCCCAGATTGGCGGGAAGTACGTCCGGCGATTCGGTGATTCCTAGAGGCTGACGGTGAGCGTGAGCGCCAAGAGGGTGACCAGCAGAACCGGCAGAGTCAGTATCACGCCGTTCTTGAAGTAGGTGCCCCACCCGACGTGGACACCCTTACGCTCCAGCACATGCAGCCAAAGAAGCGTGGCAAGCGAGCCGATCGGGGTGATCTTGGGTCCGAGGTCCGCACCGATGACGTTCGCGTAGGCGCTGACGAGTGTCTGATGCGCCCCTGATCCTGCCGCATGGATTGATAGTGCGCCGATCAGCACGGTGGGCATGTTGTTCATGATGGCCGAGAGCACTGCCACGATGAACCCGACTCCCAATGCGTTGGCCGCTGTGCCGTGTGCTGCCAGGGTCCGGATCAAGTCCGTGAGGTAACGGGTGAGCCCCTCGTTGCGCAGGCCGAAAACCACCAGGTACATACCGAGTGAGAAGATGACTATTTGCCATGGCGCCCCACGAAGGATTCGGAGAGCGTCTATATCCGCCTCCCCTTCCTCGCTTTGACGGTTGCGCCGCCAAGGGAGGTGATGCCTTCCCGCGACCAAGAGCAGAACCACGGCGCCTGCCCCGGCTATAGCGGAAATGGGCACTCCGAGCGGGTCGGCCACGAAGTAGCCGGCCAGCAGAACCGCGAGGACCACCCAGCCTGCGCGGAAGGTGGGATGGTCGGTGATGGCACTTGCCGGTCTTTGCAGCGCATCGCGACTGTAGTCACGCGAGATGTGGCGGCGGAAGAAGAGGAACAGGGCTCCGGTGCTGGCAGCGACGGAAACGAGGTCGACCGGCACCATGACCGCCGCAAAGGAGATGAAGCCGATGTGGAAGTAGTCAGCTGAGACGATGTTGACCAGGTTGGAAACGACGAAAGGCAGGCTGCCCGTGTCGGCGATGAAGCCGCTTGCCATGACGAAGGCAAAGCTGGCCGTGGCCGAAAAACCCAGTGCAAGCAGCATCTCGAGCACGATAGGAGTGAGGATCAGCGCCGCGCCGTCGTTCGCAAATATCGCCGATATGGCCGCGCCGAGCAGGATGATCATTACGAATAGGCGCTTGGAGCTGCCACCTCCCCATTCACCCACGTGAAGGGCCGCGAATTTGAAGAAGCCGGCTTCGTTCAGGACCAGCGAGATCACGATGAGCGCGACAAACGTGAGAGTCGCGTTCCAGACGATGTGCCACACTTCGGGGATGTTCGATGGGGTGATCACGCCGGCCGCGAGCGCCGCCAATGCGCCGGCGGTTGCGCTGTAGCCGATGCCGAGCCCTCGAGGCTGCCAGACAATCAGCGCGAGCGTCGCGATGAAGATGATGATCGCTACTGCCATGTGCTCAGGCGAGCCCTCCCGCATGGTCCGGCATCGCATCGGGCGATAAAACGACGTCCACTGCGCCCAGCGCAGCGCGGCCGCGATCACTGAGCGAGTACCAGATCCACCTTCCTCTCCGCTCGGTCGAAACCAGGCCCGCCTCGGCAAGAACCTTCAGATGGTGGCTCACGGTGGGTTGCGATCGCTTCACCGGCTCTGTGAAGGTGCAGGCGCAGATGGCGCCGCTCGCTGATCGGCGAATGAGATCGAGAATCTGCAAACGGACAGGATCGGCCAGTGCCGTCAACGTGCCTGCCGCGACTACGGCGACATCGAAATCCAAGGCATCGACGTTCGCAGTCGCGCAGGCGGATGGGTTCGAATCGGTGGGGGAGACGAGCACAAGGTGAGTCTATGGCCGGTCGGAAGGCTGGGTGCGGAATATATTGATCTTCGTGGATATGAATCCGTGGGAGGATCAGTGCCGACCATACCTACCGTACTCTTCGTGTGTGTTCACAACGCCGGCCGCAGCCAGATGGCTGCCGGGTTCATGCGGACCCTGGGCGCGGGGCGCGTGGATGTCCTCTCTGCGGGCAGCCTGCCGGCGGATGCCCTCAACCCCGTGGCAGTCGCCGCAATGGCCGAGATCGGCATTGATATCGCTAACGAGTTGCCAAAGGCGCTTGCCGAGGTGGACGTGCGTGCCGCAGACGTCGTCATCACCATGGGTTGCGGCGACACGTGCCCGGTGTATCCGGGCAAGCGGTACCTGGACTGGGAACTCGAAGACCCGGCCGGGCGACCGCTCGACGAGGTGCGGCCGATCCGAGACCAGATCCGCACCTTGGTCGAGGGTCTGTTGGCTGAATTGGGGAGCTGACCTCCGGGCCCTAGAACTCGAGCAGTTCTATCGCTGCACGCCGGATCTTCTCCGGGGTCACGATGACCTGCTCCTCCAGCGATGACGCAAACGGGGCGATCGGCACCATCGGAGCGGCAACGCGCTTTACCGGCGCATCCAGATAGAAGAAGGCCTCTTCGGTGATCTTGGCCGCCACCTCTGCGCCGACACCGAAGGCTTCGTTGTCCTCGTGCACCACCAGTACCTTCGAGCATCGTTTGGCTGAATCGACGATGGTGGCGACGTCGAGCGGAGCGATGGTTCTCAGGTCGATCACTTCGATGCTTGCTCGATCCGCCAGCTCCTCGGCGATGGCCTCCACGTAATGGCGCATTAGGCCGTAAGTGATGATCGAGAGGTCCTTCCCGGGCCTTACGATCGACGCTCTGCCGATTGGGATCTCGGGCACCTTTTCCGGCAAGTTTCCCTTGACCAGCCTGTACGCCTTCTTGTGTTCCAGGAAGAGAACCGGGTCGGGATCGAGGAGCGCTGCCCTGAGCAGACCGGCCGCGTCCTCGGGCGTCGAAGGCGCGACAACCTTGATCCCGGGAATGTGGGCATATGTCGCCTCGATCGACTGCGAGTGGTAGAGAGCTCCATGAACGCCGGCACCGTAAGGCGTGCGTATCACGAGCGGGCACGAGTACGCACCCTTGGAGCGGTAGTGGATGCGCGCCGCCTCGGAAACGATTTGGTCGTAGGCCGAATGGATGAAGTCCGCGAACTGAATCTCGACGATCGGCAATTTGCCTGCGATGGCAAGGCCGATTCCGATTCCGACAATGCTTGACTCGGCCAGCGGGCTATCCATGACCCTTTCGCCGCCAAACTTGGCAACAAGTCCCTCGGTCGCCTTGAAGACGCCACCACGCTTGCCGACGTCTTCGCCGATAATTACCGCCTGGGGGAACTCTTCGAGCAGCGTGCCGAGCGTGCTTCGGATCGCCTCGAGCAGCGTGACCTCTTTACCTTTGATTCCCGAGGACTCCTCGAAGCGTGCCGGCTCTTCGAAGGTGATCGGCCTGGAATAGACGCCATCAAGGGCGGTGCTGGGATCGGGTGCCGCCTCGGCGAGGGCCCATTCGGCCTCGACGTCGACGGCGGATTTGAGCTCGCTCCAGAGCTGCAGGTCGTCTTCCTCCGTCAAGAGGCCCGACTCCCGCAGGTATCGTCCGAAGGTGACCAGCGGATCACGCTGCTTCGCCGCTTCCACCTCTTCGGCTGAGCGATAAGTGCGGTCGTCGTCGTCCGAAGTGTGCGCCATGAAGCGGTAGGTCTTCGCTTCTATGAGGGTCGGGCCCATCCCGCTTACCGCTCGCTCGCGCGCTTCACTAGCCGCTTCGTAGACGGCGAGCGGGTCGTTGCCGTCGACGATGATCGAGTACATCCCGTATCCCGATGCACGCACACCAACGTCACTGACCGCGCTTTCAAGCTCTAGCGGTACGGAGATGGCATACCCGTTGTTTTCACAGATGAACACCACCGGTAGATGGTGGATGCTCGCGAAGTTCAGTGCCTCATGGAAGTCGCCCTTGGACGTGGCCCCCTCCCCGAAGGTGGTGAAGACGACCTCGTCCTGCTCCCGGCGCTGTATACCCAGAGCTATCCCGACCGCGTGGGGAAGCTGCGTGGCGATGGGAGAGGACCCGGTGACGATCCGTAGTTCCGGCACGCTCCAGTGGTTAGGCATCTGGCGCCCTCCGGACATGCGGTCGTTCGCCTTGGCGAGGTGCGCAAGAAGTATTTCGTTCTCCGAGGTCCCCAAGCCCAGCACTAGGCCGAGGTCGCGATAGTAGGGAAGGACCCAGTCGCTGCCAGGGCGCACAGCAGCTGCGATTCCGAGGTGAGTGGCCTCGTGACCCTGGGAGGATATCGCGAATGGTGTCCTACCGGACCGATTGAGGTTCCACATCTTCTGGTCGAGGATCCTTGCCTCGACCATCTTGCGGTACATCCACAAGACGTCGATGTCTTCCAGTCCCAGCTTCGCATGACGTGATAGGGGTTGCTCTCCTACGGTTTCTGTTTCTCCAATCATTCCTGCCTCCGGCATCGATTCACTTGTCTTTTCCGTGGATGAATCATCGACATGTCCAGACCCTGCTGAAGATTCCTGGGAGCTTTCTGCCACCGGCTCTGCCTCGGCCACCGGCTCTGCCTCGGCCACCGGCTCTGCCTCGG
>JAJYPE010000310.1 GCA_021795585.1 Actinomycetes bacterium
CTTGTGCCGCGGCGCGATGGGCCTCGGCGCGCGCCGCCTCATCGCGGATGATCGCGAAGACCAGGCGCCGTATCACCAGCCCGGAATCGGCCTGCAGAACGATGGACTCGGCCCTGCCTTGCACGTTCGCCGCCATCGTGGGTGCGAAGATGGCGTCCGCCTCCCTCAGGCGACGGAGGGCCCGAATGGTGAGCAGGTCCGGGCTGCCCGGTCCGACTCCGACGCCGATCAATCTTGTGGCCACGCGACCTCACTCATCAATTGTCCTGACGCCGGCAACCGTCTCCGGGTTGAGGGAGGGGTTTCCTGAAGACAATAATGCGTTGGATGTTGCGCAGTGGCAAGGGGACGGCGCCTGGATGGGCCTCGGGCCAGTTCATCGTGGCTGCCCCAACGGCCCTGTTCGGGCTGCGGTGGGAGCTCACTTGCCCGTGTGCGGGCTGAGCGCTCGGGGGCGGATTTGGCCGGTGCCGACCACCCGGGCTGGGCACCAACCGCTCGTCTAGCATGGCGGCATGACACGCGCTGATTCGATAGTTCTGATCAATACGGGGCACGGCAAGGGGAAATCCTCCGCCGCCTTCGGCGTTATGTGCCGCGGCTGGGCGCGGGGATGGAACGTTGGGGTTGTGCAGTTCATCAAAGGCGGCAAATGGAAGGTAGGCGAGCGCAAGGTCGCCGATGAGCTGGGCATCGAATGGCATGTCTTGGGGGATGGCTTTACCTGGGAGTCCTCCGACCTCGACGAAACCGCGGCCAAGGGCCGTCACGCCTGGGAGGTCTCCAAGGCGAAGATGGCCTCCGGGGAGTACCAGCTTCTGATCTTGGACGAACTGACCTACGCGGCGCGCTATGGCTGGGTGTCGGTTTCGGAGATGGTGGAGGCGATAGAGCAGCGGCACCCCAAGACCAACCTCGTGATCACCGGACGCGACGCGCCCGAGGAGCTCATCGCGGTGGCCGACACCGTGACCGAGATGCGCAAGATCAAGCACGCCTACGACCAAGGCATTCGCGCCATGAAGGGGATCGAGTACTGAACCGCGCGCTTCCGCCTCGGCTGGTGATAGCCGGAGTGAGTTCCGGCGTAGGCAAAACCACCCTGGCAGCAGGCCTGATGAGACTGCTGACGACTCGCGGTGGCCTGTCAGTCGGCTGTGCAAAAGTCGGGCCGGACTTCATAGATCCCGGCTATCACAGGATCGCCACTGGGAACCAGTCGCGCAACCTCGACGCCTTTCTCTGCGGAGGCTCGATGCTCGGCCGGATCGCCGCCCGGGCGGGAGACGGCCGCGATGTGCTGGTCGTGGAAGGGGTGATGGGCCTTTTTGACGGCGCGATGCTCGAGGGAGCGCCACCCACCTCGACCGCTGCGGTCGCCAAGGCCCTACGCTCCCCGGTGGTCCTGGTTGCCGACGCCTCCCGAACCTCGACGTCGCTGGCAGCCGTGGTCAAGGGCTTCTTCGACTTCGACCCCGAGTTGGAGGTGGCCGGGGTGATAGTCAACGGCGTAGCCTCTCCCTCCCACGCGGATGCGGTGCGGGAGGCCATGGCCAGTGCCGGCGTCACGTTATTCGGGCTCGTGCCCCGGGATCCGCGCTTGCGCTTTGAGTCCAGGCACCTCGGTCTGGTGCCCGTGGTTGAGGAGCCGGATTCGATCTCGGACCATCTGGATCAGGTCGCCTCGGTCCTGGCGGAGTGCCTTGACGTGGATGCTCTCATGCGCCTGGCGCACACTGCTCCCAAAATGGCCGCCGAGCCGGGCATGGACGAGTCACCTTCCGTGCGTGCCAGGATCGGGCTGCTGGGCGGGGCGGCCTTCAGCTTCGTCTACCCCGAGAATGTGGAGGCGCTGCGTGCCGCCGGAGCGGAGATCGTTAACCTCGACCCGCTTCGTGACGAGGGCATCCCGAATGATCTGGACGGCTTGTACCTGCCGGGCGGATTTCCCGAAGTGTTCGCCGCCCGAATCGCCGAGCACGCGCGTTGGCGCGGGCAGCTGAAGCGACTTGTGGAAGGCGGCACCCCGACTTGGGCCGAGTGCGGGGGATTCCTCCTGCTGGCCGAAGCATTGGACGACGCGCCGATGGCCGGCGCAATTGCCGCAAGGGCGACTATGACCGGCACGCTGACCCTCGGTTATGCCGAGGCCGAGCCACTGCAAAGCTCGATTCTGGCCCCGGCGGGGAGCCTCCTGCGTGGGCACGAGTTTCACTATTCGGCGATGGATCCGCCGGGAACCTCGCTGAAGCTGCGCACCAGGTCGGGACTCCGTTCGGCGGGCTATCTCTCGCCGACCCTCTTCGCGAGCTATCTCCATCTGAACCTGGCCGGGACCCCGGAGATAGCCCGGCGCTTCGTCTCGGTTTCAGAGAGCTACCGGCGCCTCCGGCGTCCGTAGCTCTCTGAGTGATAGCATGACCCTCGTGCGTTCGGGAAGCCGGTGTGAGTCCGGCACTGTCCCGCAACTGTAACCGGAGAGCCAACCTCACGAATGACCACTGCCCTCGGGTGGGAAGGTCGGGTGCGGCGTAGACCCGGGAGTCAGGATACCGAGGCACCAGAGACTTGAACTT
>JAJYPE010000311.1 GCA_021795585.1 Actinomycetes bacterium
GGTCGGGCGGCTGCGCCGCTCACATTTCCCCCCGGGTGCGACCAATGCGCCTCACCTACCTTTGGGTGCAGCTGACCAAGGCGGCGCTGCGGGGGCGACGTGATCCGCACCAGACACGGGAATGATCCTCGTCCCGGCCAGGACTCCGGGCTACGGGCACGCGGCGGCGGTCAGGTGGATGGATTCCGCCTGGCTGACGGCCTTCGGCGGCCCCTCGCCGCGCCCTAGCACACCGGCACATGCCCACTGCTCTCCGGCTCGGGTGAGGGCCGGAGTCTGGCTGCAACGGCGCCGACGCTCCCGCACATTGGGGCCGGCCGGCATGATCCAAGTGGCCGAATCAACCTAGGAAGCCAAACCCTACAATTTCAGTTGCATGTTTCCTATAATTCGTGTATAATGTAAGAGTCATCTACGGAGCATCTGAAAGGAGTGAATCGTCCATGTTGATGCGTACAGATCCCTTCCGCGAGCTGGATCGCTTGACCAGTCAGGTGTTCGGCACGCCGGCGAGGCCGGCTGTCATGCCCATCGATGCGTTCCGCTCCGGGGACACCTTTGTCGTCGAATTCGACCTACCGGGCGTCGTCCCGGACTCGATTGACCTCACGGTCGAGCGCAACGTTCTGAGCGTTCATGCCACAAGGGAGCGGAAGGGTCCGGAGGCGGCCGAGATGATCGTGGCCGAGCGTCCCTTCGGCACATTCTCCAGGCAGCTTTTCCTGGGAGAAACCCTGGACACCGAGCACATGAGCGCCCGCTATACCGACGGGGTGCTCCGGGTGGAGATCCCGGTCGCCGAGCAGGCAAAGCCGCGCAAGGTCGAAATCCAGACCGGCGACGCCCATCTGACCGCCATTTCCGTCTGAATAGTCCTTCTTGTTGTTTCCGAGGTGGACGGCCTCGGGCCGTCCACCGTTTCAGAGCCGAGCCATGACCCTTCCGATAGACGACATACACGCTTCCCTGTACACCGTTGGTCAAGTATCCTCGATGCTCGACGTCCAGCCTGCCTATCTGCGGCGGCTGGACGGCGAGCAGCTGGTCTGCCCGGACCGCTCGGTGGGAGGACAGCGCCGGTATAGCCGCGCCGAGATCGACCGCATCCGGCGCGTCACCGAGCTGGCCGGGGAGGGCCTTACGCTGGCCGGGATCAAGAGGCTGCTCGCGCTGGAGGCAGAAGTGGCCGCGCTCAAGGCCGAGGTGAAGCGGCTTCAGGCTTCCGCGAAGCCCGACGCGGCAGGCAAGCCGGCCTGACTCTCGTGGAATAACCAGCGCGGGCCCGCTGGCGAACTTCGAACTCGTTCCGGAGTCCACTTACCATGAGGTCAACCACTGGTCGCGCGCTCACGGCGCTGCGTATCGCCATGTCAAGGCTCCTTCATTGCCATTTGAGCTGTATCCCTGCGATGGATGGGCCCGGGTCGGGCGCACTTGGCTGGTCATAAGCGCCCTCTACCCAATGCCCAAGCTCTGGCCGACCGTGTCGGATACACCCGCTCCCGGCACCGTAGGCGGTATAGCCTCCCGCTGGAGCACCTGCGAGCACAGCCGAATGACCAGCCGAGCGCCACGCCGATTCACGTCACGGCAGTCCGACAGGCACTAAGGCGGCATCCACTTGCACACCCCCAAAGGGGCTCGGCCTGTTCTAGCAAAGCCACCCCATCTACCGTTCTACAAGGCCACCGCCAAACCCGCCCTGTGCCGGACGGGAGGCGATTCCCCGTCCCAGGGCAGCGGCCCGTCCCGGTGGCACAGGCACCCCCCAGCTCCGCGAGTCGCCGGGCTGTTGACGCGCCCAACTATCGGGCAGAGCCGGGAACCCAGGCCCGTTAAATAAACCACCCCGCCAAGACCGGGCCTGGCGGGGTGGTGCTCGTATGTGGCGGCGCTTGGCTCAGCCGAGCTTGCGGACGATCTCCACCATCGCCTCGCCGGCCGCGGTCGGGTTCGGAGCGACCACGACGCCTGCGGCGGCCAGCGCCTCCATCTTGGCCTTGGCGGTGCCCTGCGATCCGGAGATGATTGCGCCGGCATGGCCCATCTTCTTGCCCGGAGGGGCCGTCTGGCCCGCGATGTAGGCCGCAACCGGCTTCGTGAAGTTCTCCGCGATGTAGGCCGCAGCACGCTCCTCGTCGGCTCCGCCGATCTCACCGATCATGAGAACCGCCTTGGTCTCGGGATCGGCCTCGAAAGCGGCAAGGCAGTCGATGAAGCTGGTGCCGGGGACCGGGTCCCCTCCGATTCCCACGCAGGTGGTCTGGCCTACGCCCTGCTGGGAGAGCTCGTGGATGGCCTGGTAGGTGAGGGTGCCGGAGCGGGAGACGATTCCCACCGGCCCACCGGGAAGGGCGATGTCGCCCGAGGTGATGCCGATGTTGCACTTCCCCGGCGAGATGATGCCAGGGCAGTTCGGCCCGAGCAGTCGGGTGCCGGGGTACTGATCGCGCAGCATGTTGAAGAAGTACGCCTCGTCCTTGGCGGGTATGAATTCGGTGATGCAGACAACGAAGGAGATGCCGGCCTTGGCCGCTTCGATTACCGCGTCGCCG
>JAJYPE010000312.1 GCA_021795585.1 Actinomycetes bacterium
GTGTCGGCGTTGGCGCGCAGGTAGTCGATGAGAACCGGCATGGCGGTCAGATGGTCGACCGGGCCGTCGAAGAAGCCCTGGATCTGGCCCGAGTGAAGGTCCACGGCGATTATCCGGTCGGCGCCCGCGGCGGCGAGCATGTCGGCCACCAGCTTTGCGGTGATCGGCTCACGGCCCGACGCCTTGCGATCCTGCCGCGAGTAGCCGTAATACGCACAGACCGCCGTTATCCGCTTGGCGGATGCACGCTTGGCGGCGTCGATCATGTTCAGCTGCTCGAAGATGGCGGAGTTCACCGGGTAGGCGTGCGACTGGAGGATGAAGATGTCCTTGCCGCGGATTGACTCCCCGAAGCGGCAGTAGATCTCGCCGTCCGCGAACTCCCTCAGGTCCACCTTGCCCAGCGGCACGTCGAGGTGAAACGCCACCTCGGCGGCGAGCTCGGGGTGGGACCGCCCACTGTAGATCTCCAAACGCTTCCTAGGAACCAGTTCCACCGCTACTCCAAAACAACGAACGATCCGGTCTCAGTCTCCGGCGGCACCTTGGCGCCCGGCTTCAGCACCGCATATGGCCCCACCACCGCCTCGCGGCCGACATGGCAGCCTTCGAGCTCGGATCGGACCACGCGAGCACCGTCGTCGACCACGGAGTCGGAGATGCGCACCTCCGGCCCGATCTCGGCTCCCTTGCCAATTGCCGTCTGGCCAACCAAGAATGAACCCGGCCAAATTGTAGTGTCCTGGCCGATCTCAACAGTTGAGTCAATGTAAATACTGCTCGGGTCCACCAGGTTCACGCCGCGCATGAGCAACGAAGCGTTGATGCGTTCGCGCATGGCCTGCTCTGCCTCCGCGAGCTGATGGCGGTCGTTGACCCCGTGGGCCTCAATCGGATCCGGGAGCCTGAAGCCCGCCACTCCGTAGCCGGCTTTGGCAAGGATCTCGATCACATCGGTGAGGTAGTACTCGGCCTGGGCGTTCTTGGGGCTGAGGCGCCGGAGAGCCGGGGCCAGAAAATCAAGGTTGAGGGCGTAGAAGCCGGCGTTGATCAGATGGGACTCGCGCTCCTCGTCGGTTGCGTCCTTGTCCTCGACGATCTTGGCGACGGCATTACCCTTTCCGAAGATGACCCGCCCGTAGCCGGTTGGGTCGTCGGCGTCCGAATATGCGACGGTTACCGCGCTCTTGGTGGCGTCATGGGTATCGAGCATGGTCGCGACGGTCTCGGCGCGAAGGAGCGGCGTGTCCCCCGGTACCACCATCACCACCGGCGGCTCCTTGCCCGCATAGCGGAGCGGATCCGGAAGGGCGGTGAGCGCGGTGGCAAGCGCATCACCGGTGCCGCGTTGCCGGGTCTGCTCGACAAAGGAAATCCGCATGCCGGCTGGAGCAAAGCGGTTGACGCTGTCACGCACCGAACCGCTCTTGAATCCGATCACCACCACGGCCTCGTCCAGCCCGGCGGCGAAAAGCGCCTGAAGTATGTGCGCGATCATCGGCTTGCCGCACAACCGCACCAGCGGCTTCGGCCGTGAAGACTTCATCCGCGTGCCCTCTCCGGCGGCAAGCACCACCGCGAAGCGAACCCTGGCCGACTCTCCCATAGCACCCCTTTTCCCGGAAAGAACCTACGCCGCCCCGTTGGGGGCCGATCAAACGCCGCCCCAGGCACAAAGCCTAGGCATGGACGGGCTGCAGCTCGAGAGAGACAACCTCCTGGCCCGCCGTGGGAAAGCTGACCACCCCGTGACGCGAGATCGCTACGTCACCGACTTTAGCCCAGGAGTGGCTCTGGCTTGTAACCGCGGAGGTCTCCAGGCGGAGTTCGCCGGGATGGCCCGGTAGCGCTATGGCGACCCGAACCTTGGGCGACCGCGGCGCCCGGTCGTCAATAAGCACGACCGACCATCGCCCCTGTTTGTAGGTAGCAAGGGCCTCCATCCCTGGAGGCAGCCCGGACACCCGATGAAGAACCGATCCAGGAGGTATGAAGCGCGAATAATTCCCCAGCACGTAGTAACGCCGAGTGGTGTACAGATTGGTGTTCCCGTCCTGGTGATAATTGAGGTCGTAATAGACCAACCCGTCGTTCCTGCCCAGGATATTGGGGCGCTGGGTGCAGCCCCGGTCACTGGCCGGTTCGCAGCCCAGATTCGGCGAGAGCGCCGTCCACCACTGGAATGCCGAATCGCCTCCGTAGATAAGGTCGTTGTAGATCGTCTTGGCCAGCCACATACCCGAGGCCATCGTGGGGTCGTACTGGTAGCCGAACCTCGCACCGTTGTAGCAACAGATCTCCGTCATCCAGGAGTGCAGCCCCAACCGCTTCATCAGGTCGTGCATCGCGGTGAGAACGCGGGGTCCGGGGTAGTCGTACCCGTGGTGGGCGACGTAGGCGATGTAGTGGATCGCCCCATCCTGGTGCACCCAGCGAGGCAGCTCCGGCATGAGCTGGAAGGCGATCTGCGACGACTCGTCTGCAATCACCTTGGCCCAGGGAGCGCCGGCCGCCAGATCACGGCCGAGCGTCGCCACCAC